>NZ_JBMFLY010000046.1:0-6697 GCF_049970955.1 Thermogladius sp.
TCCAGACCCCGTAGACCTCAACTTGAATGGCGAGGGGAAGAGATCTCTCAGGTTCGCGACGACGGTTTTACCCGTCTTCACGCTGTGCATGACCACCTCTACTTCGCTGTTGAACTCCGCTAATACCTGCCTACAAGCTCCGCACGGAGGAATGGGCTCGTCCATGTCTGTAACGATGGCGATCGCCACCGGGCGCCTCTCCCCAGCTGTCACCATGGCGGATATCGCTGACCTCTCGGCGCATATCGTGAGCCCGTAACTGCTGTTCTCTACATTGACGCCTCGGTAAATGTTACCTCTCTCGGTTAGGACAGCGGCGGCGACGTGCACACCACTGTAGGGTGCGTAGGAGTGTGGGAGGACCTTTTTAGCCTCTTCTATGAGGAGTCTGATCGTCTTATCGTCCAACCCTCCTCACCATTATGACGAACACGTCTCCGCCTATGTCCCACTCCCTTGTATAGCCGTCCAGGTCGGGGAGGGCGTCCACGAGCTCGACTTTCACGGAGCCTGTCTCGTTCTTCACGTAGTCCTGGTACCACGCGAGTAGGCTCTTCTTGTCGGCCGGGGCGACGATATACGTCTCGATCTTCTCGTCGAGCTCTAGATTCATCATCTTTCTCATCACCTGGATTCTCCTGACAACGTCTCTGGCCAGCCCTTCCGCGACCTCCTTCTCCGTCAACCTCTTGTCGACCGCTATTGTCCCGAGCTCGCTTACCTCAACTACATAGCCCTCTACGTAACCTACGACGACCTCGAAGTCGCCTTGCTCTATTCTCGCAGTCTTCCCCTCGATCTCGAGGTCGAAGTAGCCCTTTGTCAGGAGCCCGCGTGCGACCTCGCTCTCTCTTCCCCGGACGTACTCTATCACTCTGCCTGTAAGTTCCTTGAACTTTGGCCCGAGCCTCTTGTAGACCGGTCTCAGAGTGTAGACCACTATCTCCTCGACGCTTTTTGCGTCCTTCACCTCCACCGCTTTCGAATTGAACACCTTCTTTAAGAGCTCCGAGTGCTTTTCCACGACCTCGGCGACTTCCTTCTTGTCCGTGTAGACTATTACGCTTTTGACTGGTTGCCGCAGTTTAATCCCGGCTTTCATCCTGGCCGCCGCGACCCGGTCTGCAAGTTTCCTGACGACCTCCATCTCCCTCTCTACTGAGGGGTCGAGGAGCGAATAGTCTGGCTGCGGCCAGTCGGAGAGGTGGATAGACTCTAAGCCTTCGACGGGTCTGAAGACCTTCTGGTACACGTACTCCGCGAAGAAGGGTATGAAGGGGGCGGCTACCACCAACATGTTCTTCAAGACGTAGTAGAGCACCGCGTACGCTGCTAGCTTGTCCTCGGTCTCCTCTTCCACCCATATCCTCGGTCTAACGATCCTGAGATACCAGTGGCTTAGGTCTTCCACGATAAACCTCCTCCACTCCCTGACAGCTTCGTGTATCCTGTAGTTCTCGAGGCTCTCTGTTATCCTGATCAAGGTGTTCGTGAAACGGCTCAACAACCATTTGTCTTCGAACTTCAGCCTGCCGGCAAACTTCTCCAAGCTGTTCCTCGAGGGGTCGAACCTATCCAGGTTCATGTAGGTGGAGGCGAACAGGTAGACGTTCCAAGCCACTTGCAGGTCGCTCGCTACTTCTTCGATGCTTTTCCAGGAGAACCTCAGGTCTTCCCACACAGTGTTGCTCAACAACCATAGCCTGAGCGGGTCTCTACCAGCCGTTTTGATCGCTTCGTCCGCGCCCACGTAGTTGCCCAAGCTCTTGTGCATCTCCCTCCCTTTCTCGTCGAGGGCGAAACCGTGAACCAAGACAGTCTTATATGGGCTGACACCGAAGCCTATGACGCCCGACCTCAGGAGTGAGAAGAACCATCCTCTCGTCTGGTCGTGCCCCTCCACAATGAAGTCGACGACCACCTCCCCTCCCTTGAGGTCTTGCGGGCGCCCCCTGGCAGCGTAGAAGGCTATACCGCTGTCTAACCAGACGTCCACGACGTCTTCGACCCTTCTCATACTCCTGCCGCAAACGGGGCACTTGAGCTCGACCCTGTCAATCCATGGTCTGTGGAGGTCCGGTGGGACCTCGCCGCCCAGCCTCCTGATGTCGTCGACGCCCCCGACTACGACGTAGTGTCCATTCTCGCAAACCCAGACTGGTAGTGGCGTCCCCCAGTACCGCTGCCTAGATATTACCCAGTCCTGGACGTTCTCGAGCATGTGTAGCATCCTCTGCAGCGCCCACTCGGGTATCCACTTGACCGACTTTGCCTCCTGTACTAGCCTATCCTTTAACCTAGATACTCTGATGACCCACTGCTTTGTTGCACGCAGGATGACGGGCGTCTTGCACCTCCAGCACACGGGGTACTTGTGGATGATAGAGCCCTCGTACACGAGATAGCCCCTCTCTCTCAGGTCCTCGATGATCGCTCTGTTCGCGTCGCGTACGAACATGCCCTGGTACTTACCAGCCTCCTCCGTGAATACGCCCTCGTCGTTGACCGGGCTCACAACCAGGTCAATACCGCTCTTCTTGGCGACCTCGAAGTCCTCGAAGCCGTGGCCGGGAGCCGCGTGTACTAGTCCCGTACCCTCGTGTAGGCTTACGTACTCCTCCGAGGGGAGGACGACGTGGTACTTGCTCAGCTTCTTCTGGGCTTCGACCAGGTCTTCGAGGGGGTGTTTGTACCTTAAACCTACGAGTTTCTCGCCTGGGAACTCCTCAATGATGGAGTAGTCCTCGACTCCCGCTAGCTCCATGACTTCCCGGAGGCGCGTCTTGGCGAGTATCCAGACCTCATCGCCCACCCTCACCCTAACATAGGTGCCCTTGGGGTTAACCATGATGAACGTGTTGGCTGGGAGAGTCCACGGAGTTGTAGTCCAGATCAGTAGGAAGGTCTTCGGCTCCCCCTCCACCGGCATCTTCACTACTATACTCGGGCTCTCGAGGTCGTGGTACTCTACCTCGTACTCAGCGAGAGTGGTCTGGCACCGGGGACACCAGTGGACGACTCTGTAGTCCTTGTCTAACAAGCCCGACTCGTGAGCCCGCTTAATCAGCCACCACGCCGACTCTATGTACTTGTTATCTAGGGTGTAGTAGGGGTTTTCCCAGTCCATGGCTACGCCGATTTCCTCGAACCACTTCGTCATAGAGGCCGCGTTTGTGAGGGCGAGCCTCCTACACTCCTCCACGAACTTGTCTACCCCTATCTTCTCCTCTATCTCTCGCTTGCTTCTCAAGCCGAGCTTCTGCTCGACTTTCACCTCTATGGGTAGCCCGTGGCAGTCGTAACCGGGCTTGTCGAATACGCGGAAGCCTCTCATCCTCTTGAAGCGGAGAACCACGTCTTTCAACGTCTTGTTCCACAACGTGCCTATGTGGGGTACGTCGCCAGAGGGGTACGGCGGGCCGTCTATGAAGATGAACGTGTTCGACGAGCGCTGGGCTTTCTCTCTCATCTTCCGGTATATCTCCACCTCTGCCCAGAAGCTCTTGACCGCGTCCTCAACGACTCTCCAATCGTACTGTCCCGTCAGCTTACCCGGTATGGGCAAGTAGTAGCCCACCTAGGTCTGGTCAAATAGCAGTGATAACACTAGTAATAAATTCTAACGTTTTTAACTCAATTACCGCCCGCTTTTTAAGTTCATCCAGTTGCAATTAGAGCGTGGTGGTTTATTGCTCGAGGAGCTGGTCTTGAGCGTTGTACGCGAGTACAAGCCGTCCCGGAGCACCCTCCACTCCATTGTTTACTTGAAGAACGGGGTGTTGCTGAAGGACTGGACCCTGACCATAACAGGCGTGTACAGTGAGAGGCTTGAAAGAGTCGTAGAGGAGCTGATAAACTCCGGCTCTATAAGGGTGTGCAGCAACGGTAGACTGACGACGGACACGTGCCCTTCAGACAACAAGGACTTGAGCAGTATAGTAGACGAGGCTATAAGGAGGTTCGTGAGGGAGTCTTTCAGCTCGTCTCCGGTGCTTCGGCAATCCTAGCCTTGACCAAGTCGCTTATGACGTTCGCTACGATCTCCTTGGCCTCCGCGACTTCGTCCTCGTCGAGCATCTTGTACTTGCGCCTCTCGAGGTAGACCGTGACCAGGGCCTCTGGTACTAGCCCGTGCCTCTCCGCGAAACTGTTGAAGCTGACCTCTTTGTAGCCGATCACCTTGGAGTCCTTCAAGGATACGATCAGAAGGTGCTTGACTATCTCGCTACCAGCGGACGGGAACACGTCGACTTTGTTGTAGAGGGTGAGAACGTCCTCGTCTGAGAGCTGTAGCTTGCCGAACCTACTGTTCAGCTCGCTGACGATCTCGCTCTTTATCCTGGTCTTCAGGTCCCTGCTAAACCTCGTTGAGAACAGTACCCTGGCGTCCTCTAGCTTCAGGACCTCTCTACTGAGGAGCTTCCATATGGGTTTCCTAGTAACAAAGAGGCTCTCGAGAGCCCTCTTAGCGAAGTCTCTGTCCTCGCACTCGAGCTCAGACGCCGGCTGGTACAGTAGGGACTGGAGTACCCCGTAGATGCTGAAATCGTTCAAGAGCACGTACTTGGACCACTCGTTCCTGTCCAGCATGTCTTCGAGGATGCTGGTGACCCTGCTCTTGATGCACTTGAGCAACCGCCCTACAGTCTCGACGAACGCTGTGTTCACGTGGTGGAAGTACACGTTCTTGTACATCATCTTCCTCGCCTCCAACAGCCTTACGAGGTCGTCGACCGCCTTGCTAGACACGGCAGGCTTCAGCAGGCCGTCGTGCTCTACTATGAACGTGTTCCTCAACAGCCACTCCTCGTTTATCTCCCCTATGGCGAGACCCGTGTAGTAGGAGTCCCGCTTGAGGTAGTCCATTATATCGCTCGTAAAGATGTAGTCCCTCACTACGAGCCTAACTATCGTACTCAGCGCTTTATCGCGGGTCGGGACGTAGAAGTCCTCGGGCTTTATACGCCCCTTCTTAAGGAGCTCCGTGTAGTCCTTCATACCGAGCGGCGGCTTCAATCCGTCGTCCAGCATGTTCAGAACGTACTCTGGGTCGACCCCGAGCGTCTTGTAGTTGTCCTTGAGGGCCTGCTCGATCAGGCGGCGGATGCTCTCCCTGTAAATGAGGTACCCGAGGACCTCGTGGTTGCCGATGACGTACGGTAGGAAGTCCCTCGTCTTGTAAACGTACTCGTCGAAGGCATGGCTGAAGGGTCCGTGCCCAATGTCGTGTAGCAATCCAAGTAGTCTCGTAGCGAGCGAGATCTCCTTGAGCCTCGCCGAGAGCTCGTTGTAGTGCTTGGACTGCGAGAGGTACTCTAAGCTACCCTTGAGGAGGTACGTGATGTACTTGTACGACACGTGCATCACGCCGAGACTGTGGTTGAACCTCGTGTGGGTGGCACTGGGGTATACGAAGTGGGCCGTCTGGAGTTGTAGAATGTACCTCAGCCTCTGAAGGGGCCAGCTGTCCATTACAATGTCTTCAACGCCTTTGATGTAGTCTATGTAGTTGTAGATTACGTCCCTGACCTGGGCGTTGAACGGGAGCATCCACGGGAACGGGCTTGGGCTCGACTCCAACTCGATCACGGCGAGTACTATTTTCCTTCAACAAAATACACTTGCGATCTTAATAAATATTACTTCCCAGACTTCATCTTCTCTATCAACGCCTTGTAGGGCGACTCGAGGAAAAACCCGTTCCTGCACACAGGGCACACTACTAGGACAGGGCGGCTCCTCTCCTCAGGGACGGTCTTCGAGTCCGCCACGTATAGAACCGACTCGTAGACGAAGTAGAAGTCGCTCGGTCTACCCTTGAAGCCGCAGAACGGGCACTCCAGCTCCATTCCCTCAACCGATCAGAGGTTTGTTGGGAACCCTATTAAGTCTGGTGTTAGAAACGCTCCTCTTTGAATTAGTTTCAGAAACCAAAAAGTTTATAAATCAAACCCCCAGATAAAGTGTTCTTAGGTGGGAAAGTGCCCGGCATGATGCCTCTGATCGGCGAGAAATTCCCTGAAATGACCGTCATGACAACGCACGGCCCGAAGAAACTGCCGGACGACTACCTAGGGAAGTACCTTGTCTTGTTCAGCCACCCCGCGGACTTCACACCCGTCTGTACAACCGAGTTCATAGGCTTCGCAGTCAGGTACGAGGACTTCAAGAAGCTGAACGCCGAGCTTCTGGGGCTCAGCGTTGACAGCACCTTCTCCCACATCAAGTGGGTCGAGTGGATCAAGGAGAAGTTTAAGATCGAGATACCGTTCCCGATAATCGCTGACCCGACAGGCGAGGTCGCCAGGAAGCTGGGCATGCTACATGCCCAGTCCGCTACGAGCACTGTGAGAGCTGTCATCATCGTGGACGACAAGGGAATTGTCAGGGCAGTCCTCTACTACCCGCAGGAGACGGGCAGGAACCTCGACGAGATACTAAGGCTCATCAAGGCTCTCCAGGTCAACGACAAGTACAAGAGAGCACTGCCGGCCAACTGGCCTAACAACGCGTTGATCGGAGACGCACTAATAGTGCCGCCCGCCGCCACAGTACAGGAGGCCGCTGAGAGGCTACAAAAGTACAAGTGCTTCGACTGGTGGTTCTGCTTCGAGGAGGGCAAGGTACCCGCGGAAGAGGTCAACCAGGTCAGGTCGTGGCTCGAGAGAGCGGCGAAGCCCTGGAAGCTCCAAGTCCC
>NZ_JBMFLY010000047.1:0-6663 GCF_049970955.1 Thermogladius sp.
TTTAAAGTTTTTGGTCTAGGCTTAATACGCTTCTAGTCATCACATATCTAAGGTGTCGAGATGAGCGAGCACGGCACCGGGAAGAGGAGAGTCGACGTAATAAAGTTGAAGATAGTGGACCACGCTCTTAAAGTCCTCGAGACGGTAGTAGCTCTCGAGACCCTCTTCTCCGCCTCGCTGGCGGGCTCTCCCGAGCTAGACAGCCTGTTCGAGAAAGTGTACACGCTTGAGAGAGAGGCCGATAAGCTGAAGAGGGAGATAATCTCCGAGCTCAGGATGGCGTATGTGCACCCGATCGATAGGGAGGACCTGTTGAAGATGGTCACGCTCGTCGACGACATAGCCGGCCTCAGCAAGTCCGCCTCCAAGAGGATACTGGCCTACACGAAGGGGGGCCTGAGGGTGGACGAGCCCTACTCTAGCGACATTAAGACGATCATTGAGGCCTCTCGCAAGGCGGTGAACGAGCTGGTTGACACGATTAAGTCGGTGATCGAGGGGGCGACGAGCTCGCTCGAGAGGTTGGGCAACGTAGAGAAGCTCGAGAAAGAGGTCGACGACTTGAGGTTGAAGATACTCGAGGAGCTGTACAAAGAGTGTGTGGCAGCCCTGACACCGAAGTGTGTGATACTCCCCGGGCTGGTCGACGACCTCGAGTCTATTACGGACGTTTGCGAGGACGTGGGGGTAATACTGAAGCTGATGTTCAGCAGGAGGCTCTAGAGTATACAGGGCCGTGCCGAAGCCATGTACCTTGCCCTCATCACTGCTGCCGGGGAGAGCACCAGGTTCCCCGGGAACAAGTTACTGTACAGGTACTCTGGCGACCCCCTCATAGTGAGGTCTGTTAGGTCCGCGCTCGACAGCAGAGTCGAGAAAGTAGTCGTTGTCGTAGGGTACATGAGGGAGGTTGTAGCAGAGCTCCTAAAGGACTACTTCGGCTCTACCGGTAGAGTCGAAGTGGTCGAGAACCCCTTCTACAAGGAGGGCATGAGCCGCAGTATCAAGGCTGGGCTTGAGTACGCCCTCCGTAAGTACGGGGGCCTGAGGGCCGTCCTAGTGTCGCCCGGCGACGCCGCTTGGATCCCCGGGGTGGTCTACGACATTCTCATAGACAAGCACGAGGAGTTCGGCTGGAAGATAGTAGTCCCGACGCACCAGAAGAGGAGAGGGCACCCAATACTGTTCTCCTCGCACATGATACCCTTCCTCATGAGTATCGACGAGGAGACCCGGGGACTTAAGAGAGTAGTGAGGGACTTTTGGTTCGAGGTCAGGGAAGTCGAGCTACCCTACCCCTCGATACTACTGGATTTGGACACTATAACAGACCTCAACAGAGTTAAAGAGCAGGCGTGGGTCTAACTTTAACGTGGTGACTTGAGAGGTACTAAATAGAGGTCCGGGGCCTCCATGCCCTCGCCTGTGGACGCGAGGATTAAGCTGCTATACGAGAGGTCCGCCAGCGCGAAGAAGGTCGTAGAGTCTATAAGAGAGGAGGCCTCTAGGGTGGGGCGAGAAGTAAGGATCATGAACTTCTGCGGGACGCACGAGTGGACTATCACCCACTACGGTATAAGGAGCCTCATGCCCGAGAACGTCAAGCTCATAGCTGGGCCGGGCTGCCCCGTTTGCATAACCCCGGGGTACTACGTCGACACGCTCGTCAAGCTAGCCCTCGAGGGCTACCACGTCCTGACCTACGGTGACAGCTTCAGGTTGCCTGGTTCGAGCCTCAAACAACCGAGGAGTCTCTACGACGCCAAGGCGTACGGCGGCAAGGTCACAGTAGTCTACGGCTTCAACGACGCTATCGAGTTGGCTTCCCGGAACAAGGGTGAGACCTTCGTTTTCTTCGCGGTAGGCTTCGAGACTACAATGCCCTCGACCGCTGTACCGCTCGTTCGGGGTAACCTACCGGAGAACCTGCTCATTTTCCCAGCCTACAGGCTTACACCGCCCGTTATGAGGTTCTTGCTAGAACAGCACCCCGAGGCCCGCATAGACGGCGTTATTGCGCCCGGGCACGTCTCGTCCGTGATCGGCTGGAGAAGCTGGTCGTTCCTACCCGAGGAGTTCGGGGTCCCAACCGTTGTAGCGGGCTTCGAGCCCCTCGACGTGCTACTCGCCGTCCTCTTAATCCTGAAGATGATCAACGCTAGGAGACCCAGCATCGTCAACGAGTACACGAGGGTGGTCAAGCCGGAGGGGAACGTCGGGGCTAAAGAGGCTATGTCGCGGGCCTACAAGGTGGTAGACGCCTACTGGCGGGGGATAGGAGTGATCCCCTCCAGCGGTGCAGTCCACAGAGAGGAGTTCAAGAAGCACGACGCCAACGCGAGGCTCGGGCTGGAAGATAGGGTTGTGGACGACAAGCTACCTGGGTGCAAGTGCCCCGAGGTGACGCTGGGGCTCGCAACACCTCTAGACTGCCCCCTGTTCATGAAGGCGTGTAAGCCGAGCAATCCCTACGGACCATGCATGGTGAGTGTAGAGGGGACGTGCAGGATCTGGGCCGAGAACGTGCCGGTAATAAGTAGCACGCTGCTTAAAAACAAGTAGAGAGATCCGCGAGAGCATTGTACTATTGGGTGTTCCGAGCCAAAGGCGGCAGACTGGACAGCTGGAAGGGTCTTGAAACGATCTCCGATCGCCGTACAAGCTGAGCTTCTTTGTGTCCTCGCCTCCTGCAATACGATAGAGGCGTTTTCCACACCAGTCCAATCGATGGCGCCGCAGCATAACTCCGCTACGAGCAAGTAGACTACTGGTGTGGCCGTCCCTGGTTAAGCTTATTTTCACCACCAGCTTGTGTCATATTTGTGGACGTGGTCTCGATGTCGCCTGACCCGATAGGGCAGTTCTACGAACTGATCACTGGAATCTTCTCCAGGGTCACGGGCTACCTGCCCAATGCCCTCGTCTTCCTCGCTGTCGCTGTGATCGGCTACCTGGTAGGTTACTTCTTGAAAGTCGTAGTTAGTCTAGCGATCGACTTCTACGTGAAGTGGAAAATGAGGAAGTACCCATTGTTCAACAGGCTGTACGAGGGCGGCGGTAGCGTGGGCAGTTTCATAGGGTGGCTGCTGTTCTCAGTAGTCATCACCTACAGCATCTACTACGGGCTACTCGTCTCCGGGAGCCAACACCCGCTAGTTGTCGGCTCGGAGGCCGTGATGCTCGCGATCAGCCGAGTCCTCGCCGGCCTACTCGTCATCGTGACCCTGATGACCGTCCTCGTCGGCGTCTACTCGGTAGCATCGTGGGTTGTGAGCAGGGTTCAGACAAAGTACGGGGTTCTGGCGCAGATCGTCTTGTACACCGGGATGTTCTTCATCGCCGTACCAATAGTCGGGTTGGGCGTGGACATCGCGGGAGGCGGTACTGTAGTCTTGGACTCTTTCCAGACTTATCTCCCCCTAGCGCTACTACTGGCCACAGTGACCATTGCGGGGTCCTTTCTCGCACTACTCTTGAGCGACTACGTAGCGTCGTACACGGAGTGGAGAGGCGAGATCAAGACTTCCGTGACGCTGGCCCTCAAGGTTCTCGTCACGCTCTTATCCTTTTCGGCCGGAGTCTACCTAGCGAGTTCGTCCTACCCTATTCTCGCCACTATATCCGACGTCATTACCAGGGTAGCAGTCTCGCTTACCATAGCGGCTGTGGGCTTGGTCTTCTCTGTGTATGTTAAGAGCAAGATCTCGGCGCTCAAAGGCGCCACATCGATACCCCTCGAGTTGGCAGACGTCTACATGGTGGTGCCGGTCCTTGTCGCGTTTATCGTGGTAGCACTAGACTTCCTAGGTATCAGGGCGGAGGTGGTTATGGCGGTCACCGTGGGGTCTATACTCCTGCTCTTCGGGCTATCTCTCACAAACTGGGTCTACAACTTGCTTGTCAAGGAAGGCGTACCGACAGAGCTCTCCCTGCTCTTCACTGCGCTGACCACTCTACTATTCGCAGCCCTCTCTGCCGCAGCCTACCTCGCCATCTTCCCAGAGGCCGCCAAGACAGTGGGGCTGGTGGCAATCGCCGTGGGGCTGGCCGTAGTCGGCGTCACAGCGGTCTACTACCTGAGGAGGCGGTGAACAAAGGGTAGATATGTTACTCGACCAAGTATTTAGACCGCCTAGAAGCCCTCAAGCGGTCTCTAGTTAGGCCTGGCCGGCCGTCTTCATGTCCGTGTAGCCTTTGCTCTCGCACTTCAAGCACTCGACTCTCAGCTCGCCCTCGCTAGACTCGTCGATAATGATCTCGGGCGGCTCTCCGATCAGGTTGTGCTTCATCGCTAGCATGTCCTGGTAAGCGCCGGTGTCTAGGAAGGCGATGTAGTAGTCCTCCCCGCTCGAGGGCAGGTGTAGCGGTATGCCCCCCAGCTTAACCTTAACCCCGGGCACAGCCATTAGTCTACCGTCCATGCCTGTGAAGGCCTGCCTCTTGTCGTAGACCCTCGAGACATAGGAGTAGTACTCCCTGTACTCCCCCATACTGTCGCACGTCAAGTCGCTCAGCGAGGCTAGTACGTGGGGCTTCTCGTTCAAGCGTGTGAGGGGCACCACCTGGAAGTACTGGTTGACTATCGTCTTGTCAGGTATATCGGCGAAAAGGCTGTAGGAGACGATGAACCTCTTACTCGGCGAGGTCACGATCTTGAACAGGGTCGGGTACTTGAGGACCTCGCTCAACTCCAAGGGGCCGTCGAGCACCATCCTCATCACTTTCGAAACAACGCTGTTGATCATCCTGGCTCTCGTGGTCTCAATGATATGCTTGGCCCGTATACCCCACTCCTCCTTACCCTCCATCTTAGCAAGCACCTCTCTGAACTCGACCAGGCTTCTCTCAAGCTCCTTCATGTCCTTCGCTCTCTCGATAAAGTCCAAGTCCAGGCTCTCCTCGTACTCCTCTGGGCCGTACTCCCTAGTCTCGAGCACCTTCGCAACTACGATCCTGTGGGCGCTGGTTATGATGCGCCCGTTCTCGAAGACGAGGTCTGGGTGTCTCTTGCTCTTCCTGAACGCGCTCAGTACAGCTTTAAAGTAGTCTCTTATCGTGTAGTTGGGGGACTCGTGAGACCCGTCTCTCAAATCCAAGTACGGGTAGGCTAGGCCTCCGCCCAGGTCTATGACGTTCAAGTTCTCGAAGCCCAACTCGCGTAAGTCCTCCAGTATGCTGACAGCCTCGTGCGCCAGCCTGGCAACCGCCTTTATGTCCGTTATCTGCGACCCCCCGTGTACGTGTATTGTGGTCAACGCCTTCTTCAAGAACGGGAAGTCCTTGACCATCATCATGAGGCGGTTTAGCGTCATCCCGAACTTCGACGTGAAGCCCATCGTGAAGCTCCACTTGCTACCTGTACGAGTCATAGGCTTAAGCCTGACACCGACCTCGATCGAGTCGAGGAACCTCCCAGCCAGCTCTGCCTCTCTCTCGCTCTCGATGGTGAGTATGACCCGCCAGCCCCTCTCAGCATGCTTCTTCAGAGCCTCGAGCTCCTCGCTGGTCTTGAAGCCGTCTACTACGAGGACGCCCGTCCCCTCGCTCAGGTACTTCTCGATGCTCTTCAACTCCTGGAGAGTCCCTACCTCGAAGCCCCAGTTGTAGCGGCGCCCGTGCCTCCAAATCGTCTCGACGACCACAGGGTTGGCGTCTACCTTCAGCGGGTAGACGGGTATGAGCCTCCCTCTGTACTGGGCCTCCTCTGAGGCCTCCAGGTAGGCCCTCACCACCTGGTCCATTGCCCAGCGGATCGCGGGGAGCACGCGAACGTAGGCGTTTGACAACCCGTACTTCTTCATGAGGTCGAGTAGCCTGGCTCTATAACCGTTGACTTTTACCACCAGAAAGCCCTCGTCGTCGACGTCGATGAATTCCTGTCTCATGTAGTTGTTCAATCCGTATAGCTCCCTAGCCAGCTCAACGCTCCACTCGCTATCTGACATCTCTCAGGGGTTCCCCTCCCAGCCGCCAAAACCCCACGTGCTTTATCAACCACTACGTACGTTAGACTAGTTTATAAAGATGACCCGATTGTAATACTGGGATATTACCGTGTCTACTAATTAATCAGTATGCTGGCCTGGATCACTATAGTGGTGCCTCGCTTTGGAGGAGCGTGTGAGAGCGTACGTGCTGAACGTCGAGAAGGCGATAAGCGCCCTCAGCAGTATGAGCCTAGACGAGGAGTCCCGGGGGATAGTCGAGCTCGCGAGGGCGTACCTGAGCGACTCTAAGTACTACCTCGAGAAGGGTGACGTGTTCACGAGCCTGGCCTGCATAGCGTATGCCGAGGGTCTCCTAGACGCCCTGAAGAGGCTCGGCAAGGCCGAATTCGAGTGGGAGCCGTTATCCAAGCTGCTGGCGAGGCCCAAGGTACTCGTAGCAGGCGCCTTCGAGATACTGCACCCGGGTCATCTCCACTTACTGAAGAAGGCCTGGGAGCTGGGTAGAGTCCACGTAATAGTCGCGAGGGACAGTAGTATAAGAAGAATTAAGGGGAGAGAGCCGGTGGTACCCGAGCAACAGAGACTGGAGGTAGTCAGCGCGGTCAAGTACGTGGACACGGCCGTCCTCGGAGACGAGGAGGACTTCCTCAAGCCCGTCGAGCACATAAAACCCGACATCATACTACTAGGGCCCGACCAGTGGATAACACCAGAA
>NZ_JBMFLY010000048.1:0-3781 GCF_049970955.1 Thermogladius sp.
TTCACTGGTTGGTGGTTGCGGCTCAGCAATCGCCGGGTTGGGAGCGGGTACTTCACGGGCCTACTCGCATGTGTGCTAGACTTCCGGCCTGGGGAGCGACAGGCGCTCCTTCAGTAGTGCCAGGTCTAGTAGGGTCTTTAAGTTGGCTAGCCGGCGTAGGGCGTCCTCGACACTCTCGTTGCCCTCTCCCACCTCGTAGCAAAGCTTGTGGCCCAGTAGAGCCGGGGTATGTCTGTCCAGCTCCCCGCCGCGCCTCGCGCACATGTATGCGTAGTAGTTCACGAGACTGGCCAGCCTCAGCTTAGCCTGCGCGCCCGGAGGGGCCTTGAGGGTCTCGAGGTAGTCGCCCGCTATCTTCGAGAGCAGGACTAGGTCCCGCTTGAACTCCGAGACGAAGGCCATGAACTCCGGTTTCTTCAGGAGTTCTACGATTTTCTCCAAGCTCAACAGGCCTCCGTACCCCTGCCAGCCGGTTGAGCTATTGAGGGGCTTGAGTGCTTTGAGCGTGGCACTCCCGGAGACAACGCTCTCGCTCGTCAGAGGCTCTAGCACGACCCCGCCTCGCGCCCTATGCTTCAACGCGTTCAGGACAGCCACCGCCCGCTTGTAGAGCTCTAGGAGAGGGGTCCGGGAGTCCGCTATGTAGACTCCGGTCGAGAATGACAGCGGGTACACGGCGGGGGCCACGTCCCTGTAGAACATGTAGACGCTCTCCACAACGTCGAACCAGTCGCCGTAGACCGAGACGTCGTCGCCCCCGGCGTAGAGGACGATCGTGTCGCCGCCTCTCGCGAGCATCAGCCTGTGGAGCTTCCCGTTTACAGCGACCGTCAGTATGTCGGAGAACGTCACGAGCCGTGATGGGCTGGAAGAGAGCAGCATCCTCACCTCCCCCACGTAGTCGCCGTCCGACTTGGCCATGGCTATCATCGGGTACTCGTCTAGGTCTTTGAGAGAGTAAGTTCTCACCCCGCTGCTCTCGGTGACCTTGACAGGGTGGTAGACCCCCGTGAAGAGCGTCTGTACGGAGACCTCGAAGCCGCGTTCGCTGAGCTCTCCGATGACGCCGCTCAAGCTTTCCACCAAGTCGATAAACTCGGAGGCAACGTTGACGGCCCTGATTCTGACCTTCACAAACACGCCGCCACCAAGACCTTCGAGGGCGGGCTTTAACACAGTGCCGTAAAGCGACTTGAAGAGGGCCGCGACTGCTTGAACAGCCTCAGGGGGCTCCTTGACGCTCACCGCGTCGACGCGGGACGCCAGGATGTACAACGAGCCGAGCTCCGGTAGCGGGATAACACCCACGCCGAACCTGTATCCTCCACTGGAGAACTCGAAGCTCAGGGACTTCGCGAACCTCTCGCCCGTGGCATTTCTAAGCTCCTCCAACAACCTGTCTCTCAACTTCTCAATAGCCTCACCCGCAGGCTCGGCAACTCCAGCTTGACCGCTGCTCCTAAACACGTGGACCGAGACCACTAGGATCAGGTTCCTGCTGAGGCTGCCAGCCACCAGGCTTAGGTGGGTCAGGCCCGAGACCAGGTCGCCCTTCTCCAGCTTACCCCCGCTTATTGTAGAAGCGTAGGCGGCGGAGTCGTCGGCAACTGCGAAGCCCGCCCCGCTCGCCAGGTCGCTTTTGGTGACGACGTCCCGCGTTAGAGCGTCGAAGCCTGCGATGTCGCCCACGTCGTGCTCTACTCCCAAAAGCTCGGCGTCGTCGACGGCCTTCGCTAGGGGTAGCCTCTCGGCTAGCTCGTCCAGGGCAGACCTGAAGCCGGCGCTGCTGCCGCCCCCGCAACCAAGTAGACCTGAAGCACACTTTTTTCTACTCAGCGGGCTGGAGTAGGCTATCGACCATCTTAGGGAGTATCTTCTAGCAGACTCCCTGACTACCTCTCTCATCTTCCTCAAATACAGATCCATGCCTTCGTCTGCGTGTCCCGGCACCACCAGGACGACCGACCCTCCCTCGTCCACTAGCACGTTGGTCCTAGGTAGGCCTCCAAACAAGGCCAGAGCGTACTCGATGAGGGCGTCGGTGAGCAGCTCTACGAGCAGACTCCTGCCCCTAATGACCCTCGAGGCAGCCCTGGGGCTGACCACCGATGACACGAAGCTCTGTATACCTCTAGCATCGATCACCAGCAGCCTGAAGCTGTTGTTGCCTAGGAGCATCGACGTGGCGAGGGCTGAGACTACTTTTGAGTGAGAGTACAACCCGATGTCGGGGACTACGGCTAGGTAGACCGCTGAAGGGACGAGCATGGTCGAGTACTTGAGAACCTCCGCGAAAGTCTCGACGAATCCGAGCCCTACCCTCCTATAAGCGTTCAGCATGCTGTTAAGGGATTTCACTAGGTAGCGCACAATCGATGCGTAGGAAGTCTCTTTCAGGGACTCCAGGTAGGTCTTGGGAGCGAGAGACTCCAAGTACTTAGTGTCGACAAGACGCGGAGGGTACCATAACGGCTTGTCCCGCAGTTTCTGTAGCAAGCCGGCCAGAGCTGGGCCCAGCTTTTCGTAGTCGCGGCTCTCAAACCGGCTGCGGACCTCCTCTAGCTCAGAACAGACCTTCTCCCCGAGTATGACACCGCTAAAGCCCCCATGTCCGCTACGGCCCTGCCCCTTTTCGGTTCTCGGCCCTATGAATTTAGTGTAGGAGTACTCATCCGAGACTATGGTAAGCCACAGCGGCGATAGTAGCGGTGCGTTGTAGTGGGTGTACCCGGGGAGCTGCTTCTGTACCTCGCTTTCAACCGCCTGCCACCTTTCCCTCGCTTCGGATAGTTCACCCTCCAAGCCCCTCTCCAGGGCCGCGCACACGTCTGCGTCCTTGACTATATCTTTGATCTCCTTGAACGCTTTCTCAAACTCGCGGTCTTCAAAACCTAGTCTCTCTGCTATCTTATTCCATAGCTCTTCGCTGATTTTCTCGTGGCTTCTAACCGAGCGCGCTTCTCCTAATAGACGGTCTAGGTCCATAAGCGCGTCAGCTTCCTCAACATTGTTCTCCGCCCTCATCACGTACCTCAGGATGGGCTTGCCGACGTCGTGGAGCAGGGACCAGAGTGCGGCGGAGATCACTCTAGACAGAGCCTGCACCATCCCACCCCTACCAGCTTTCCGTAGCTGTCGGTAACGGTCTTCACCGTGCTGGAGTCCCACTGCCTATTCAAAAGCTGACTCATTTTCTGGGATAGAGCCGAGTAGAGGCCTTGCCTCATGAGGTATAGGGCGATCGTTTTACTCTCGTGCCCGGCGCCGAAGCCTATCCTGACCGGAGCGCACTTGTCTTTTTCGCAGAGGGGGAGAACCTCTTTTATGAGCAGGTCCCTGTAATCGTTCAACTCGCTAACACCATCAATCTTGGCGAGCTCGGCTTTGGCCAGTTCACATCCGAAACCCCTGATAACGTCCAGCAGCTTTGTCTCGAGCTCGTCAACGTTTTCCTCTACCGTTTTTTGGAACTCGTCGAACACTTTTTTTAGACCCGGCGCGATGTTGGCTATTCTTTCCGAAGGCGGTACTCGTCTTACTGCGACCTCGTACAATAGGCTGCCCTCCTCCCAGAACTCCGCCGTAATGCTTCCTACAAACGACAGCCTGGCGGGGCCGCCCGTCCTCTGAATCTTGTAGACCTGTAGGTTGTTGACGGCTGTCACCACACCATTGCGTTCAGGCTCGGACACCGACAGCGTGCTGAAGATGTCGAAACTTCTCTTAATTTGTTTCTCACCCTTTTGTAGCGTTAGCGAGACCCTCAGAAGCCTGTCTTCCA
>NZ_JBMFLY010000048.1:3881-6589 GCF_049970955.1 Thermogladius sp.
TAGGAAAGCTGTCCTTATGTACCCTTTCAGCGAGGAGGCCGGGACGATGTACTCCGGTAGCAACCTGACGGCTGTGCGTTTATTCAAGCTAACCCTAGTGGGTATGGTCCTCACAACTTTCGCGTACCTCAGTAGTTGACCGCTCTCCAACTGTCTTAGCAGGTCGCTCGGGGCGCCCCTGACTGCCTGCGGGATTGCCGTCGAGAGGTCGACTATCTCGAGCCGGTTGTTCGCGACTCTCGCGTCGAGCCCCACAACGACCTCCTCGCCGCTCCAGACGTGGACGGGCGTTATAGGCTCTAGCCTTATTTTAAAGACGGCCGCCCACGCCGTGTTAACCACCCACGATCACCGGGTTGAACACGAGAACTGGTGCGGGGGCGGGTTGACCTCCTGTCCCGATCTTGATGACGTGCGGCAATGCCGGTGTTTTGTCGAAGTACAACACGCTCCCCGCACCTGCGTAGACTACCTTCGGTAGGATGTAAGTGTGAAGGGGGGTCCCGGCGTAGCCCTCTAGTTGGACCAAACGCACGGCGCTCCTGGTGCGGTCTACAGGGTCTCCAGTAACTGAGGGCAAGTAGGCCCCGAGCGTGACGTGGAAGCCGGGCCCCGATACCCCCGTCAGCATGTCCTCGCCCGCGCAGAGTCTCCCCTCTCTTACAATGAACTTCCCCGCGCCGGTCGTCCTCATACCGCCGATGCCGACCTCGCCCAGTAGTCGGAGGGTCTTCTCGACCTCCTCGAACTGTTGCTGGTCTGAGTCCACGATAACTCCGAGCGTCGTCTTGGGCTTGACCAGGGTCGCTTTGAACAAGTCGGCCGCACCGGTGACGCGGTCGACCCTGTTCCTCCAGACCTCCAACAGTTCGAAGAAGGCCCCCGCTCTAAGGTGGTCGCCGCCACCCACCGTAAGCAGCCCCTCACCCACGCTAAGGTCCAGCACGAAGTCGCCGCCGCACTTCACCTTCAAAGCGCCATCACCCGGTACCAGGACGAACGCTCTGCCCCCACACCGTTTGTTCACCTCTGCGACGAGCTTCCCCACCGCGCTGATCGGCGCCCACTCGACTCCCAGCTTGCTCAGCCTTACTGTGGAGGGGAGGTGGTCTACGGGCACTAGAACCTCGTAGCAGCCGTTCGTCTTGATCGCCGGGAGGACGGACGACATCCTCGTCTTGGTAAGCCTGTCCGCCAGGCCCCCGTCGCCTAATAGCTCGTAGGCCGCGTACAGGAGGGCCCTGTGCAGAGTTACGCTCTCAATGATCTTGAGGCTCTCGCGCCAGCCCACGTGGTACGGAGAGGTGAATTCGAGTAGAAACAGCTTTGCCATCGTGGTCACTTGCGGCCATGTTTTGCCTTCTTCCGACCCTACCCCTTATTGTTTCGTACACAATAGTTTAGTCAAGCAGTCCGCTACCGTCTTCATTTCGTTCTTGAGCTCTTCCAGTTTGCTGAACGAGCGCCTACAGTCCTTCTCCTCTACTAGGGTCACGCCGCGCTCCGTTGCCCTGACAGCCTTCGGCACCACATTTATGTTCTTGAACTCTACCTTTCCGTACCCCCTCGTCCCACTCGCGCCCAGATACGTGTTGCTCACCAGCTCTAGCCCCGCCACGATAGTCTCTATGTACTCGCCTATCTTTTTGCAGTCGATATCGTACAACAGCAATTTGATGCTGCCCTCGAACTCTACGTGGGGTTTGACCCTCAGTATCGTCCGGGGGTCTGCAGCAGAGGTGATCCTGTCGATCCTGTTCTCTGCCTTGTACTCGAGGAAGTCCATCAGTGAGCGGGGCTCGGCCTTCTTCACGTACTCTGCTGAGGGGAACAAGTCTGAGAACACCAGACGGCCAGGCGCGATCGCGTTCTGGAATACCTCGTTCAATTTATTGATGAGTTTTTCCTTGTCCTGGCAGAATGCCGGCGGGCTACTCCTATCCTTGCACTCCCTGTCTATCTCGTCGATGATCGCCTTGTACTGTGCTGAAGCCCAGCCAAACAGCTCGCTGATAGTGTTCCTGGACTCAGCGTCCTTTACGAACTCCTCGACACCCATAGCGCTCAGGTTCCTTACATACATCCAGATCTTTTTGTCGGTCGTGTACAGTGGTAGCCCCTTGGACAGCTCTAGAAGGCTCCGCATTCTGCCCTTCAGGCTCGAGCCGGGGATGTAGGGGACCTCGATCTCCACCTCCTTCCCGCCTTCGAGCACGTACTTCCTCGTGGTGACCATGGGGTAAGCGTCCGCACCCCCGATCTTGTAAACCAGCGCCTCGACCGGCATCCGTATCAGTAGCCCGGTTTTTGTCTCGAGGATGAAGGTGAAGTCTACTATACCCAGCAAGCGCCTCGACAATACGAGGCTGGACACTCGGACCACCTCATTGCAACGTCATGATCACGAGCGAGTCTATTATCATCCTAGCCCTCTCGAACATGCTCGATAGCTGCTTCGGCTGGGCCGACGGCTCCGTTGTCTTCTTGATCAGCTTGTTGGTCAGAGATATCAAATCCTGCGGAATCCCCTCTGTTAACTGCCCTCTGGCGGCCTGGTACTTCACCATGATGATTACCCTCGTCAGGTCTCTCACGATCTCCTGCCTTGTTTGGTCGTCTATAGCCGTCTTGCCTCTAAGTATCTCGACCGCCTTGTCGAGGACGGCGGCGTAATGCTCGTGGATCCGCCTGTAGGCGCTTTTTTTATT
>NZ_JBMFLY010000049.1:0-6481 GCF_049970955.1 Thermogladius sp.
CCTAGCCTTGTTATAACCCTAGAGCAGGAAACGCTCTTGAAACGTAGCGTGAAAGGCCGCCTTGTAACGGGTTAACACCGGCTATTAAAGCGCCTACCTCGGATCGAGAAGATGGGGTAGTTCTATGAAAGTGGTGATGGTCGTTGTAGACGGCTTATTCGACGAGCCTTCGCCGTCTCTAGGGGGCAAGACGCCGCTCGAGGCTTCCGAGACCAGGACATTACGCAGGCTCGCCGAGAGATCCGTTCTCGGAGTTGTGGAGAACGTAGTTGAAGGAGAAGTCACAAGCGACGTCGCGGTAGCCAACCTCCTGGGTCTCGAAGCCTCAAACCTGGCCAGGGTACCACGCTCAATACTGGAAGTGGTGGCTGAGGGGATAGACTTCATTGATGGAAACCTAGCGCTTCACTGCAACTTCGCTACACTGGATACGCATACCATGAAGATAGTTGACAGGAGAGTCGGCAGGTCACTCACGCGAGGTGAGGCCAAGATCCTGGAGAAGGACATAAATAGCAAGGTGAGGCTGGTAGGCGCCGACTTCACTTTCAGGCACATAGTCGACTACGTCAGTGTTCTAGTATTACGGGACGAGAAAATAGAGTTATCCGACCAGATATCGGATACAGACCCCTGGCGAGAGGGGGAGGAAAAGGTCCTGAAGCCTTGTAGACCCCTGTCCCAAGACGAATCGGCAGTGCGGGCCTCGGCTCTACTCAACGAGTTCACAAATAATGTCATTAAGGTGCTTGAGGATCACCCGGTAAACACCTTCAGGAGGAGGAAAGGGTTGTTGCCGGCAAACTCTGTCATATGCAGGCAGCCGGGGAATAGGCTACCTAGGATCGAGAAGAGGTTCACTGACCTGTTCGGGTTAGAGGGCTGTTTCCAAGCAAGGTTACCGACCGAGAGGGGTATCGCTACGCTACTGGGACTAAGACCTCTTCAACTACCACTAGTAGAGCCGTTTGAGAACTTGGGGGCCTACTACTACGAGAGAGCCCGTATAGTGGCTGAAGGGCTGAGGGAGTGTGACTTCGTGTACGTGCACTTGGACGAGGCCGATGACGCTGCCCACGACAGAGACCCGTTGAGAAAGAAATTCGTCATCGAGACTTTAGACGAGTACTTCCTAGGCCCGCTGTACGACGCATTGGCAGACACGGACGTCGCACTCATCGTAACAGCCGATCACTGGACTTCCTCGAGGACGGGGCATCACCTGAACAGACCACTACCAGTCCTAATACACAGTAGGAGGTTCGCGGAGAGGGCGGGGAAGACTTTCTCCGAGAGAATCATCGAGGGCGGCTACGATTTCTGGGTCAACGCCAAGGACTTCTTAAAAAAGGTGATCTTCGGCTTTAAGTAGACAACGGACAGGGGCTACTCGACGAGGAACTTTATGTCTCGTTTACCTATGGTCAGGAACACCTTGTCACCTGGCTTTATAGAGTTCGCGAAGCTGGTCGGGACGTACGTTATCAGTTCCGTGCCCCCGACGTCGATATACACCTCGGTGTCCGAACCGTAGAACAACTTGTCGACCAATTTACCCTCTAGTACTATCTTGTCGCTCTCGAGCTTTTCGGGGCGCGTCGCCGAGACGGCTATGACGTCGGGCCTTACACCCACGTACAGCCTCCCGCTTGTTGACGGTATATTGAAGCCCTTCGTTTCAAACCTCCTACCAAACATCTCAATATAGCCGTCACCCACTTTCACCTCGAAAATGTTCTTATACCTCAAGAACCTCGCAACAAAGACCGTCCTCGGATTCTCGAACACGTCGTCTGGTGAACCCAGCGCCTCGATCCTCCCCCTGTTCATTACAGCGATCCTGTCGCTCAGGCTAAAGGCCTCGTCCTGGTCATGGGTAACGTAGATAGCCGTGACACCGGTCTTGCGCTGGATGTTCTTCAGCTCTCTCCTAAGCTCTATCCTGAGCAGCGCGTCAAGGTTGCTTAACGGCTCGTCTAGGAGTAGGACGTCTGGCTCTCTGGCCAGAGCCCTAGCTAACGCGACTCTCTGCTGCTGCCCTCCGCTTAGTTGCCTAGGATACCTGTTCTCCATGCCCTCTAATTTGACTAGCGCGAGGAGCTCCTTCACCCTCCTCCTAATCTCCTCTTGGCTGTATCTCTTCAACTTGAGCGGGAACGCTATGTTGTCGAAGACGGTCATGTGGGGGAACAACGCGTAGTTCTGGAAGACGAAGCCGACGTTCCTCTTCTCCGGCGGTAGGTCGTTGACGACCCGCTCGCCTATGTATATGGTTCCCTTATCAGGCTTCTCGAAACCCGCTATCAAACGGAGGGTGGTAGTCTTGCCACAGCCACTCGGGCCCAGTAGAGTGAAGAACTCTCCTTTCCTCACCTCTAGTGTTACATTGTCGACTGCTACGGTTGTCCCGAAGGTCTTTGTTACCCCGATCAACCTGACCTCCTTCACCTGACCACCTCGATATACCTCGCGATCGCCTTACGAGACAGGTACGCGACTAGGAAAGACGTAATGACGCTCACGATGATCACCAGGAGGATTATCGCGCTCGCGTTCCAGGCGTTCTTAAAGAAGTACTGGAATATGGCGATAGTCACAGTCCTGTACTGCCACGGGGCGAGCAGGTTAGCCATCTCGAAGTCGCCAAAAGATACTGCGAAGGCTAGTAGCATGGCGCCGATCAGTCCATGGTATATGTTCGGCAAGATGACCTTATATGCTGTTGTTAAAACACCCGCTCCCAGGCTCCTAGAAGCCTCTATAAGCGTCTTCATGTCTATCATCTTCGCGACGCTGTACAGGTTCCTGAAGACGTACGGCGACACGATAGTTAAGTGGGCTGCCACGAGGATCCAGTACGTTCCGCCGATGAACGTCGGCCTGTACACCTCGTATATCGCGAGAGCCAGCAGTATTGCCGGGAGCATAAGGGGTATAAGCACCGCGACCTCGATGAAAGTTGACACCCACCTACTCCTCTCCCTCAAGAACAAGTACAAGATGACTAGGAAGTATACGGTTGTCGACAAGACAGAGGTTATACCAGCTATTAGAAGAGAAGAGTACAGGCTCCTTAAGACGAAGGGGTCTTCGAATAAAAATTTGATGTTTTTTAAAGTCCAGGCCTCGGGTAAGATGGAGAGCTCCCATTTTAAGGCGAACGCCCCTATAACCGGTATGAACGATACCAGGAATATGTATGTCACTACTAGCACTAACGTTAAATAGCTAACTGCTTTAGCGACCACGTATACGAAATCTGATAGACTCAAACTACCCCACCAACTACTTTCTTTAGAAGCCTGTTGTAAACCAACGCCAGAGGGATCGTTATCATAGCTATATTCATGGCAAGCGCGCTTGCAAGGTGAGGCTGATATTCTACGTCGCTAATCAACATTATGATCCTTAGAGTTATCAAGTTTCCTCCTCCGCCCACAAGAGCGAGGGCAGTGCCATACCCGCTAATAGCGATAATGAAAGCTTGAATGAAAGCCGCTATGAGTCCCGGAGCAACTATGGGTAGAACTACCCTGAAAATGGTCTGAAATACGTCGGCCCCCAGGCTCCTAGAAGCCTCTATAATCGACCTATCTAGTGATAGGAACACGCCACTCAACGTTATAGACGTGAATCCTACCAGGAAAGATTGGTATGCGAGTATCAAACCATTGTAACTCCTTACGTCGAAAATGTCCGGTAGATACACTCCAAAGTACTTGAGGAGCATGCTCGTTACTACACCTGAACTACCGAAGAGTATGACGAGAGAGAAGGCTATGACGAGGCCAGGGTAGATTATGGGTAGTAGGAGAACCGATCTTATGATATCTCTCACCGTTGGGGACAAGAGCGTGAAGGCGTACGCTAGTAGTGAGCCGAATAGAGTGCTTAAAGCGGCTGACTCTAGAGATATCACTATACTATTTTTTATAGCGTCGAGGTACGATCGATCAGAGTATATTCTGATGAAATTGCTTAAAGTAAGCGAAGACCCGGACTGATCTGATAGGCTATAGTAGAGGGAAACACTGAAAGGTATAAATATGAAGAAGACGAGTATGAGCATGAAAGGAAGTAACAGTAGGGTGTCTAGCAAAAAACTCTTTATATACGGGTTAACCATTTGTATCCTACCTCATCTACTGTTAACCAGTTTACCCAGCTTTTCGACATCCAGAAGTATCAGCGATACAGCTGGTAGCACAAGACCGGTGTTGACTAGTAGACCAGGTAAGGCCGTATTAGCCGATCCAGCCACCTTCATGTTCTTCACGTATTCCTCGATCAGGGGCAGCGCTTTTTGCAAGAGGTACGGGTTTATCTTCAATGACGGGTCTTTCTCCAGAGGGTCGCCGGGAGACGCTTTGAAGCCCGGCATTATAGCGGAGGCTATCGGCAACACCTCGGACTGCCAAGCATTTGAAACATCTTGCTGGACATTCAATAGCACACTTTCATCGAGAGGCACGGCTTTAGCGTATGCTTCGGCAGGCGGGAGGAGTTGCTGAATAAAGTCCGGCGGCGTGTAGTCTGTCCTAGATGGTCTGGCGAAAGACAGTGTTATCAAGAGCGAACCTAGGTCTGACATTATGAAGTTGAAGAACAGTCTTGCGGCGAAGGGGTGGGGCGCTCCTCTAGCTATTATCATGGCACCAGCTCTACTTACGGTTCCATCCTCGGGGATGATGACCTCCGTATTCGGGAACCCTGGTGAGTACTTATATGTTAGACCGTTGTAGTCGAAGTTGATTAAGATTGGGACCTCGCCTTTCTGGTAATCAGCTGTTGGAACAAGCGGTGCGACGTACTTTATATTGCCTATTTCATGCAGTTTCTTGATGAATTCTAGGCCGGGTCTCCAATTATTTATATCGCCCCCATTAGCGTAAGCCGCCGCTATAATGGTTATTAAGCCGGTTGCGGTTTTAGTCGGGTCCTGGTAGACTATCATTCCTTTATAGACGGGGTTCAATAGGTCTTTCCACGACTTGGGAATGGGGACGCCTCTAGCCTTCAGGTAGTCAACGTTTACAACGAAGACGATAGTACCATAGTAGGGGGCGATCCAGCACCCATTAGGGTCTTTAAAGACTGCGGGCACAGCATCAAAGTGGGGGGGTATATAGCAGTCCGTGAGGTTTTTTTCAGTAGCCTTTATCGCGTATGGAATAGCCAGATCTGCTACGTCGGCGTCAGGGCGTCCCTTAGCAGCTTCCAAGGTAGCAACTACTACAGCGCTACCCATGTCTGTGTCGGAGTGTTGAATACCGTAGATTTCGGTGAAGGTCTTCCACGCAATACCATAGTGAGCCCAGCCCGGCGGCATACCGTAGCTAAGAGCTACACCTTCCTGAAGAGCGTACCTGACCAGGTCGGCCTGGCTTATCTGGTCGTACCGGCTAGGTGGAGTAGGTCGTGCGGCTGGCGCTGGGGCGGGCTTATATAGCAATATAAACGCTATCGTTTCCACTATTATTATTAGTATTAGGACGAGTGATACTAGCTTCCACTTCTCCATACAAACACCCATTGCCTCTACTTTCTCTCCTTGATTATACTCAGCTAGGGTTCTATATAAGATTGCAAGAGAATGGGACTCAAGTCTAGTTGAAACCAGGATTTCAAGAACTCTTTTTAAGCAAAACTGAATCGATGCGTAGTCGGGGGTCTAATGGATAAGGCAAGGGTTTTATACAAGCTAGCAGACGCCATAAAGGACGAGAGGCTTAGGGGGCTAGTCTACAAGTACTTGGATAGGGTTCTTGGTTCAGCTAGCAGTGTCTGCGTGAGTTTTGACGAGGCTCCGGGCGAGATCGAGGAGCACCACTCCTACCCAGGCGGGTTACTAGACCACACTATTAGCGTGACACGTATATCCGTATACATAGCAGACCTCTTCAAGGAAGTATACGGTTTCGACATTAATAGGGACCTCGTCCTCGCGTGTGCTATCTTACACGACTTGTACAAGGTCCTAGAGTTCAAGTACGACGGGGTAATGATAGAGAGGTGCGAGCAGTACTACCCCCACGACGCGAGGCTCTCGGGTGAGATACTCGCGAACGAGGGTCTTGTCGAGCTGGCTAAGTGTATCACCGAGTTGCACGGCTACTACGGCTACACGAGTTTGGAGTCTCTTGTTGTTGGTTTGTCGGATATTCTCGACGCGAAGTTCCACAGCGTAATACAGAGTAAGATCAGGAACTACCTCGCGAGGAGAGGTAGAGCAGACGTTAGATCGTTCTACGAGTTCGTGAGGAGCAGGGAGTGGTGTAAGAAGGGGGTAATAGAAGAAATCATGTTGACGCCCCCTTGACGGGCTAGGCATACTAGGATTAGACGGGGGTCTGTTATGGAGCGAGGTCGATGTTTGTATTGTATGGGGGGCAGTGAGCGTCGAGGATCGTCGTCTCGAAGCTTATGCTTGGGACATAAGCTTGGTCAACATGCCCTCTAGTATAGGCTCCTCTACGTCTCT
>NZ_JBMFLY010000050.1:0-6157 GCF_049970955.1 Thermogladius sp.
CAGTTGTACCTCAAGCTCTCCACCTCCATGAAGTGGAGGTCTCCCGTGACTATGAGGGAGTGCGGGGGCCCAGGGTACTTGTACCCCCCGAGGTTCGGGACTAGATCTGCCACCATGTACTCGTCGCTGAACCCCAACCTCGCAAGCCCCACACCGACTCTCTCGGCTAACAACCCCTGCTTATCCGCCTCCAGCAACATGCTAACAGCCTCCTGGACGGTCATAGCCCTCGACTCCTCCGTTCTCAAGTCGAGTAGAATTAGCGTGTGCAGACCTCTAGAGGTGTTGTCTTGTATGACTCTCAGCACGTAGTCGACAGATGAGGGGTCGTACGTCAGGGTCACAGTCCTGCCAAGCTTATAGAAATGGAGCCCGCTCCTACTGAATGCTAGTGCGACCACTGTTAGACCGTTCACGACTTTCACTTTCACCCCTCTTTTAGCGGCCTCCACTCTTATGGCCTCGTGGGTCGTGGCTATTAGTGGGTCGCCCGGTACGAGTATAGCTACGTTCCTCCTCGCCGCCTCTTCGACGATCCTCTCAATGCCCGCTCCCTCCAGGTCGCTACGCTTAGCTAGCCGGACCTCCTTGCGTCCAATTAGTTCTATGATCCTGTCGATGTCGCCGTGAATGCTAGTGTACGTGTCGACGATTACAAGGTCGGCGGACTTGATCGCCTGGATCGCCTGTAGTGTTAGGTCCTCGTACTTCATCCCTATACCCACTAGCAAGAGCAACGTCTACCACCCTGCCGAGCGCCAGGCGACCCTCATCACGTAAATGATCGCCGCGTTGTAAACTAAAGTTATCATGATTGAGGTTAGGGGCATTGCGTTGTAGAGGCTCCTGAAGATGAAGTAGGAGGTGGGGCTGGACTTTAGGAAGGAGATAATGGCCGCTAGCGGGTTGTGGTACCCGTAGCTCGCGTAGAAAATCCCCTCAGCGGGCTCCCAGCTAGAGTCCTCCACGATGTATATGTCCCCTCCGACGATCACCGCGGTGTAGAACGTGAAAAACGGGTATATCGCGAGGCTCCACATGGGCAGGGCCACGCTCACCCTCCTTAGCTTAAGTCCTAGGTCCCCTCCTAGCCTGGCCGACATTGCTATGAGAAGGGGGGTCAACCAGGTCAGGTAGTTGAGACCTCCTACTTTGTTGAGGACCAACATCCCACTAACGACCAGGACGTAGTAGAACAGCGCCTTCTCTGTGTGGACTCCTATTCGGACTAGCTTGTAGAAAAGGTAGGCCATGAACGCTGCGAAGGGCACGACCCAAGCCCACGTAATGAACTCCGGCAAGAGCTGGACGTTGAACGACACCGCGTAGAGGGGTACCGCCCACAAACTCAGGTCTTGCGGGTAGCGGAGACCGTGGAATAGGAGGCTTTTTGCGACGAAGTCTACCGGGTCGTAGAGTAGGAAGGGTAGCGAGAACAACACGATCGGCGCGACGAAGTACACGAAGGCGTCTACGAGCGCCCTCCTTAGACCGTGGCGCTTGAGTATGTAGGCGAAGGGGACCAAAGCGATGAACACGAAGATCTGCTTCAGTAGAGTAACAAAGGACGCTAGTAGCAGGCTTTTTTCTGCTTTTCCCTCCTCGAGAAGTATCATGGACAACAAAATTAGCAAAGCCACGAGGAGATCGAACTGGAAGCCCGCCAAGGTTGAATATGCGCTTAGGTTGATCAACCACAGTATGCCGGCCGCGTACCCGTACCTCCTCCGGAGTACGAGGTATATGAGGTTAAAGCTCAATATGAAGGGTATCTTGTCGACCAAGACTACTACAGGGTTCAACGGGCCAGCCTCGAACTTGAGCAGGCTTGCGAGACTTAGCCCCAGCCAGTGGAAGAGCAGGAACGTGTAGACCGTCAACGGAAAGTAGGCCGTCTTCGCAGCCAGAGCATACGTTTTGCTCAAGCCGTACT
Organism: Thermogladius sp.; assembly: GCF_049970955.1. Taxonomy (NCBI): domain Archaea; kingdom Thermoproteati; phylum Thermoproteota; class Thermoprotei; order Desulfurococcales; family Desulfurococcaceae; genus Thermogladius; species Thermogladius sp. The sequence goes on from NZ_JBMFLY010000050.1 coordinate 1,934, forward strand.
TGACCGCTATATCGTACCACTGCTCGAAGTACCTGTAGTCGTAGTAAGCGGTTGTGAAAGGCGCAGCAAACGCTATAAAGGTGTTGGCCACTATTAACGGGATCCAAGACCTCTCCAGCTTCTCGACGAAGCGGTTGACAGCAAAGCGCATGTACTTAAACCACCGCACGAGTTTTTAACCGCACTCAAAATCTAGATTAGGCGCTCGAAGATAAAAATAGGCCTAGGAGAGATGGGCAGTGGAGAGCTCTGCGGACCGGGCCGAACCTGTGGTCTACCTTAAAGCCGGGGGTAGCTTTCTGACGAACAAAGAGAAGCCTTTCAGCCTGAACTTCCGCGCTTTGAGCTCTCTGGCTAAGATTTTGAGGGACGTCCCAGCCGAGTTACCGTTGGTTCTAGGTAACGGAGGCGGTAGCTTTGCCCACACAGTCGTAAAAGCCATGCGCGATAAGTACGGCGCCAGGCCCCTGCTTGTAAGGTGCCAGTCGACAACACGCTGGCTAAACAAGCTCGTCGTCGACTACCTCGTGCTCGAAGGAGTCGATGCCACCTCTATCCAAACAAGCGCCATCATCACCGGGGGCCCCGGCGGGTTCGTGGTCAATCACCTGCCAGTCGTGATGTCGATCAAGAGGGGGATAAGACCTGTGGTTTACGGGGAGTGCGTTTTCACCGAGGACGGCTACTCCGTGCTCTCCACGGAGGCGGTCTTCTCACTGCTGGCAGAAAGGATTAGGCCCTCGCTGTTCGTCTTCCTCATGGACGTGGAAGGGGTCTACACGTGTGACCCGAAGAAGTGCGAGGAACCCGAGCTAATCCCGAGGATCGATAGTAGTAACGCTGGGAGGGTCTTGAAGAGTCTGGGAGCTCGGTCAGCCACAGACGCTACTGGCGGGATATCTGGCAAGGTCAGGTCAGCCATAGAGCTCTCTGCAAAGTTTGGGGTCCCCGTGGTCTTGATGAGCGGGTTCAACACTGATGACGCCGTTAAGGCTTTGACAGGACAACTCGAGGACGTCAGAGGAACGGTCGTCTATCTAGGTCGTTAGACTAGGTAGATGGCGAGAGTCCCCTGCGTGAGGTCGAAGTAAGGCTCCCTTTTACGCGATACGACAATACACGAGATCCGCCTGGTCAGTACCAGGTAGTCGATCAAGCTCTCGCCGGGTGTGGTCACCGTCACGTACTCCTCGAACCCTAGGTCTACACTGCTTATCACGTATTTTCCCAAGTCGAGCTCCTCGCTACAGTTCACGGCGTCCGCGGGCTTTAGCTCCTCGTGCTCCACGTAGATGTACTTCTTTCTCTCGTCGCTCGCTACGCGATACGACTTGACCTGCTCGAAGACCACCCCCCTGGGCCTGACCTCCACATTGAAGCTCCCCTCAATCCTTAAGGCGTCGTCTTCTAGTTTTACCAATAGGCCCGACGAACCCCACTTCACGCACTTCCTCTTACTGGTCAAAGTCTCACTCTACCTTTTTAAAGAGCCCGAAATGGTTACTTAAATAGTAAGAGGGGTTACTATGCCGAAGAGCCCAACCGTGATATTGCGGGAGGAGGCGAGAAAGAGGGGGGTGGAGGTCCTAGACATTTACTCGTTCAAGGGGGTAGACCTGGTCAGAGCGAGAATTGGGAACAAGGTCGTCGTTGTCGAGTCGACTAAAAAGGTCTCGACCCTCACGACGAAGGACGAGGTCGTCAAGTTCGTAGAAGACCTCCTTAAAAAGCTGGCGTGAACGCTAGCAGTGGAGCTAAGGGACTACTCTAGGACTATATACACCACCGCTTTCTCGTCGGGGCTCACCAACTTAAACGAGACTATGTTGTCGTGGCTGCTTAGGTCTACTCTGTTCCAGCCCTCAGAAATGGAATAGCTGCTAGTGTCGACAAGCCTCGGCGGTAAGCCTAGATCGTACTCGCTCACCTTGAGAGTATTGGGCTTGCTCGAGTATACCCTCAGGTGGGGCTCCTTGTACCCGGTCAATGGTACGCCGCCAAAGACCCTACTGCCCACAGTGGATCCCTCGACCCTGAAAACGACGGGTGGCTGTCTACCCGTGAGGATGCCCTCTTCGCTAACGCTTAAGACCTCTCTCACCCCGACATCGATCTTGGTCGCGTCCCTCCCTCCCAGGTTGGGTGAGTTGTTCGTGCCGAGTAGCACGTCGCCGCCTCTTTTGGTCATACTCGTGATCCTGGCTCCCACTGCGAGGACTATTCTAGCAACCGGCGGGGTTATGTAGACGAGAACAGACGGGCCCACGGTATAGTTTAGAGTCCTTACCAAGCTTTTCTTGGGCTCTGCCACGTGTAGGGCTCCGTGAGAGTATGCGTTGAACGCAGCTAGTACACCGCCCCCGATTACGAGGGCGTTGCTCCTGGAGGGCGAGTACTGCGTCCCTGGGAAATCAAACAAGCGAACAAACGAGGGCTCCTCGACGTCAGGCTCTACAGGGTTCCCTACGAGTAGTCCACCCCTGAAGAAGTGCCAGTACCTAGCGTAGGCTGAGACCGCGTAACCGCTGCCCCTGTTCTCGACGCCTTCACCGTCTACGCTTATAGCGGACCAGTCCCGGACACCATAGTAGAGCATCTTCTTCTCGTGTGGGTCGTAGCACTGGACCCCGTCTACACCCCTCCTCCAGTCCGGTTGCATGTCGAAGCACGCGAACTCCAGAAAGAGGCTGCCCTTCAACCCCGGGACGTCGCTGAGCCTTTTCAGCTCCCTACCGGACCTGTCTAGCTCGAATATCCCGAGGTTGAAGTGCCCGTCGGCCCTGGCTAGTAGGAGTTTGTCGTTCAGCCTGTCGTAGACTATCTCGGATACCTCACCGGCCCACTCCCTCTCACTTCTGGCACTCTCGCTCCAGACAAGCCTAACAGTCTTTTCGTTGATGTTGTACTCGTGTACGTGTGAGTACTTGTTCCTGAAATCGATCTCACCGGCAAACCCCTCTCTCGATTTGTAAACGGCTGGGTTATGGACCCACCCGCCAAAGTATATGTACTCGTCCACGGTCTCGACGGCGTTGTACGTGTCTCCGCCCGACGAAGGGCCCGGCCCCAATAGCTCGAACCTGTAAACCGTCTCCTCGTTGTCGTGTCGGAAGTGCGCCTCTGCTTCCATCGATAACGTGTAGTACAGGACTTTTCTGTAGTAGGTCAAGCCGAATACTCCGCCGCTACCCCACTCTGGCCCGTAACCCGGCTTGAAGAGGTAGTCCATGACCTCACCCGGCTAACTCTTTAATGGGAAAGATAAAAACGATTTCCTCCCCGGTGCGCGAACAAAGATTCGAGAGAGTAAACCCTCCTCATGGGGCTCCGAGAGCTCTTAGGAGCTCCGAGGACCAAAGGCTTTAGAAAACGTAGTCCATGTAGAGACCCGTCTCCACGTAAATGTCTCTCAAACCGGCCCTCTCCAACTCGGTCGAAGCCCCCGCGACTCTAGCGGCTATGTCATCGCATGGCAAGTCGCACAGCAGCCTCAAGTGCAAGACCCCGTTATTCACCTCACCGTCGAGGACGACTACCCTCCCGCTCATGTCCTGGTCTAACGCTATAGCCAGCCTCGCGATACCGGTAACGTGCTCGGCTCCACCGGCTCTCACCTCCTTTATAACGTCTTCGATAGAACTCCTCAACTCGCGTCTCCCCATGCCGATCAAGTTGCCCAGCTCTATCACGAACTGGACAACCTTCGACAAGTGGAGAAGCCGCTTAGAATCAAGCTCGCCGGCGAGAGCCCTGTATTGAGAGACTACGCTCTCCCCACCCATGAGCTCGACGAGAGTACTGAAGTCTTCGAGGAGCCTGAGCTGCCAAGGTATCTCGAAAGCCCCGCTGACGACGCTCCTAACCCTTCTCACAGCTGTGTAGAGGTCGTAGCCCCTATAGACTAAGTAGCTACCGGTGACCTGGCTACTCCTCCCGACACCTCCGGAGCAGTGGACCAGTACTCTACCACCCCTTTCGCGGTGTCTCTCAATGAAGTCTATCGAGCCTATAACGTGGACTAGTTCTACGGGGTGAAAGTCGTGAGTTGGGGCGTGGTAGACCTCGACACCTTTTGATGTAAAGGCCATTATAAGGTCCTCGGGCCTCTCCTCTCTTGAGAGGAGGTTGACGACCCCTGTGAAAACGTTTTTTACAACGTCGACGTCGCCGAGGCCCGGTCGAGGGGACTGCGCTAGGAGCCCAGGTATAATCCACTTGAACATC
>NZ_JBMFLY010000051.1:0-6061 GCF_049970955.1 Thermogladius sp.
GCGGGGGCGTAGAGGGCCCAGTATCGAGGTTGACACCGCGATATACGCGGGTGGCAAGTACTACACGGCTCTCCTCCTAGAGCTTGTCAACAAGCCCGGTGTAGTAGCGAGGGTCGTGGACGAGATCGCCAAGAGGAGGATCAACATCGTCAAGGTGACGACCCCGTACCTCGTGACAGGGGACAGGGGGCACCTCCTGATCATACTCGAGGACTGCGACGAGAGGTGCGCGGGGGAGCTCAAGAGGGTTCTCGAGGGGATGAGAGAAATCGTCCTCGCGGTGGAGGCGGCGAGCGGCATGGACATATTCCTATTCCCGAAGCTGGGCGAGCTCAGGTTCTTAAACGAGAGGGGGCTGGTCCTCTCGGCGGGGATGGTAGCGGAGGCCCTCAGAACGGTCTCCAGGAGCGTGGGCAGGGCCGAGCAGAGCGGCGTGCTCAGGTTCGCCGGGAAGGGCGTGGGGAGGTACGTGTACCAGGGTGTGTACTCGCTTATGTCGGCCCCGCAGTCCCCCGAAGCCCAGTTGAAGCTCTCCCTCGACTTCCTCGTAGACATGTTCAAGGCGCTGGGGCTGGGGGACGCGGAGTACGACCTGCGCGGGCTGGAGGTCAGGTTCAAGGTCAAGGACAACTTCGAGTGTGCGGCGGCCAAGGAGGCTGGGCTCATCGGACCGGCAGGGAACTTCACTAGTGGCCTGATCGAGGGGTTCCTCGAGGGGGTCTTCGGCAGGAGGGTCGAGGTCGTCGAGGAGAAGTGCATAGCGCGCGGAGACAACCACTGCGAGTTCAGGGCAATGATGTACGAGGCGATCCCCGGGTAGGGCTACACCATTTCTCTGTAGACCCCTTTTCTAGAAGCCCGACCCGTTTTAAAGGATCCTAGATCCCATGGATCAGATCGGGTGTGTGGCGTGTCCGAGGCTAAGACAGCCAAGGAGATCGTCCTCGAGGTTTTGAAGAGAGAGAAGAGGCCTTTGACGCCGAAGGAGATACAGAAGCTGACAAACCTGAACTACAACACTGTGAGGGGCAGGCTACAGGACCTCAAGAAGGCGGGGCTTGCCGTGAGGACCGAGCAGGGCTGGGTGTACAAGGAGAGGAAGTAGCCCTCGTACCGCGACCGCCATCACGTTTTTAGCCACCCAAACGCCATTTTTCCCACAAGGTGGTTTGTTGAGCCTCAGCGGCCTTTCCTGGAAGGAGATAAGCGACCCTATTTACGGGCACGTCTACTACAACAAGGAGATCGAAGAGAGGGTTTTGGGCACCCTCCCCGTGCAGAGGCTCAGGTACATACTGCAGCTGCAGACCGCCCACCTCGTCTACCCTGGAGCTGTCCACACGAGGTTCCAGCACAGCATAGGCGTAATGCACCTGGCGGGCGTGATGGCCGAGGACGTCCTCAGGAAGCTTGTGAGGTTCGTAGGCCCCGAGGCCCTCGCTGGGTACAGCGTAGACGAGCTCGTGGAGGCGGGCAGGTTAGCGGGCCTACTCCACGACATCGGCCACGGGCCGTTCGGCCACACTTTCGAAGAGGCTGTGCTCTGGCGTGGGGGCGTCAGCCCGGAGGTCGCGAACCACGAGAGAGTGGGGCTACTGGTGTACAGGCACACCTTGAAGGACCTCGTAGACGACCTGGGTAAGAAGAGCGGGTTCAGCGACCTGGCGGGCGTAGTGGAGGAGCTGCTCGGCCCGGGGGAGCCGCGCGAACCCGTCCTAAGGCTTGTGAGGAGGGTGATCAAGGACAGCTACTACCCCGCCGACGTTCTGGACTTCCTGAGGCGGGACAGCTACTACGCGGGCACGGGCGAGTACGGCTCCATCAACCACGAAAAGCTGGTCAAGAACACCTACCCTAACCCCAGGGACGTCTCGGAGCTGGTGCTGGAGAGAGGCGGGCTCGGGGAGTTCAAGGCCTACATGACCGCCAAGGCTAGCATGTACCACCACGTGTACTACCACAGCGTTGCTAGGGCCTTCGACAGGATCCTCTACGACATACTCGTCCTGCTCGACGAGGAGCTGGGGTTGAGGAGCGCCGTCAACGCTGTCGCCAGGGGGGAGGTGAGGGACTTCCTGCTCCTGACGGACGCGGGGCTCTACGACCTGATGCTTAGAGAGTCGGTGAGGGAGGGGAGTAGGCTGGGCCAGCTTGCGAGAGCGCTTCTAGTTGAGAGGAAGCCGTCGTGGAAGCGGGTGGGGAGGGAGGCGGTGGTAACGCCCTTCAAGAGGGGTTGGAGCACGCTTAAAGTCCTGAGGCTGGCCTACGATAAGAGTATCAGGGAGAGAGTGAGGCGAGAGCTCGAAGAGGAGCTCGCGGGGGCCGTCGGCTTGGCGAGGGAGGACATCTGGGTGGACGTCGTGGACATTACACCGCTGCCCAGGAGCGTGATCTACTCGCTCAAGGGAGAGCCGCTCATAGCTCTCGGGACCTGCGAGGTGTCGGGGAACAGGATAGTGCTGGACAACCCGCTAGACCTGGTCGCGGAGGGCCTGCCGCTCACGGTGCTGGTTAGAGGCTACGTTAGGAGGGAGAAGTACAGCATGGACTACGAGCCCAGGTTCTCGGCCGTGGTCAACGACTACCTCGAGGAGCTGGCCGGCGAGATCCCCGAGTCGGCCGTCGACTTGGAGGCTTACCAGCACATGAAGATAACCTCTTGAGGTGGCGGCCGTGGGCAAGGTCGTCCTCTACCTCTACCCTATGTTCGAGGAGTACGCGGTTAAGGCCTTCTACTACAGCGACGAGGGGAGGCTCGCTGAGAGCTGGGAGTTCAAGGAGGTCAAGAACGTCGTGATAACGGCCAAGCAGGTCTCCCTCAGCAGGCAGCTGGCTAAAGAGCCCCTGGCAATAGTCGTGGACGTCGAGAGGCCCGTAGTAGAGTTCAAAGGGGGGGTCCTGAAGATCGCGGGTGGCGGCCGTGAGTAGCGTGGTGGGAGAGTTCCAGGTCGAGTCCTCGAAGAGCAAGAGCGGGAAGCACGTGCTGTACAGCAACGTCTACGTGTACTCGAGAGCCGCCTCCAGGATACTCCCCTGCGACAAGTACATCGCGTCATCCACCGAGGCCAAGCCCGTGTACGTCAGGGGTAGGGCTAAAAGGGTCAGCTTGAGGGTCGAGAAAGGGGACTTCGTCATCTACGTGTGGATGGTCAGGAACTACCTGAAGAGGGTGAAGGGGTATATTCTGCTGTTCAACCACAGCGGCGAACTAGTCTACAAGGCCAAGTACGTCGACGGGAGCCTACGGAGGAGCGTGGGTAGCCCTGTCTACGCGTGGCTCGTGAGGCTGTTCGTGGAGCAGCTGAAGATCCCCGTGAGGGAGACCAGGCTGGGTGACGAGAGTGCCTAGCATACTGGAGCTCGCCGAGAGGGTCCTTAAGGCTTTCAAGCACTACGAGGCCTTCATATTCGAGGCTAGCGAGCTGGCGCAGGTGAGGGAGCTGGTGGCGAAGAGCGAGCTCACGGGGCTCGTGGTCATAAGGCGGGTTGACCCGAGGTACGAGGACATCTACGTCATGGCCCCCTGGTCGCTGGACTTCGAGAAGGACTGCCTAAGCAAGATACAGCAGCTTCTCGCAGAGGGGAGGCTGAGCCCGGAGGAGTACAAGAGGAAGAGGCTGAGCCTCCTGGAGCAGTGCGTCAACAGCATGGAGAGGGAGAGGGCTAGGCTTATAATAGAAAAGTTGGAGAACTACATTAAGAGCATTAAAGGAGCCTGAGATGAGCGGGCTCCGAACGGGCTTAAGGGCCCTCATGTACGGTTACGTGATGAGGGTATTCCCGGTCGTCTCCCTCGCGGGCTTCGTGGTCTCAGCATACGGGTGGTTCAGGCTGTACCAGTGGTTCAAGAGCAGGGCTCTCATAGTCGCCCTCGTGGGCGTCCTCTTGGTTATCGCTTTAAACGTGGCTCTGGCGCTAACACCCTCCCAGCAGGTTGCGGGCTTGAAGGAGAACATGACTTCGAGCGAGATGGCCGACGCGCTTGTAGCCCTCGAAAACCAGCTGGAGAGCCCGCTGACGGTGGTGACGGTGGTGGTGCCTTCCGTAGGCTTACTCTTCGAGTCTACGGGGCTGATACTCCTCCGCAAGCTCTACAGCGGGAGGCCCCCTCTCGTGGCGCCGGCGCTACTGATCGCTTACGGCCTCCTCTTACTCGCCCCCCTGGTCTACCTGCCCTCTATAGAGGCGGGCATAAGGTCTGTTAGGGAGAGCCTCCTCAACGGGAGCCTGAACACGACTACGGCGCTCATCAGCCTAGGCCAGCTATACCTGCCCTTCAACATAGTCGAGTTCGCGGTCCAGTTCACAAGCCTCCTAGCGTACATCGTCCTAGCGTACTTCTTCTACAACATGAGCAGGAGTGTTGAAGAGTAGACCCCGACCGTAAGCCGCGTAAGTCGCCTCGCCTACCAGGTGAAGTAGGAGAAGTAGAGTAGGGCGCTGACAGCGATTACCACGAGGTACACCACCGGCTTCCACTTCAAGACCTTCGAGCCGTCTAGAGGGGGGACTGGGAGCAGGTTGAAGAGCGCGACCCAGGCGTTCACGTAGCCGACGTTGTAGAGGGCGCTCGCTAGCAGGGGGCCCACGAGCCCGGGCGCGAGTTGGAGTACGCTGACCGAGGCGATGGAGACGGCAATGTTGTAGAGGGGGCCCGCCAGGCTGACCAGGCCGTCTATCCTCCTCAGCTCCTCTCTGTCGTACGTGGGGGGCGACACGAGCGTGAACCCGGGCATCACGAACTTCACCGGGACGAACGGGAGGGAGGTCGCCAGCGTGACGAGGAGTCCTATAGGAGAGAGGACGTACCTCGACCAGCACCCCATCCTCCTAGCCGTGTTCCTGTGTGCCAGCTCGTGGGGTACCACCGCCAGGAAGGAGGCCACCGCCGCCACCGCGAAGCAGGCTGGACTGCCCCCCAGTAGGCAGCCCGAGCCGAAGGCCAGGGAGACGGCTAGGCCCCCTACTAGAAGCGCGACCGGCTCGCTGAGCCCCACCAGCCAGCTCATGGCTAGACAGCTCCCGTGTAGAGGGATTGGCGCCCGGTGTAAAAAGCGTTGCCAGGAGCAAGAGCCGCGATGTGGGGCTAGACTACCGTGCCGGGCGGGAAGCTGGCTCTCTCGTCGCCGAACAGGTCGAAGGGTACGCTGTCGACCCAGTCACCTGAGGGCGGGATGGTGTTGGCGTAGTACTTGAAGACCAGCTTCAGCCCTGTCAGCAGGTTGAACCCGTATATCTCGACCCCCAGGAGGCCCGCCCAGAGGAAGGCCACTGTGACCTTCCTCCTCAACATGTCCAGCTCGGGCTGGTTTGGGTCGGGGAGTGACAGGCTGTAGGGTGGCGGGTAGCTGTCGTCGCAGTAGGCCGAGCTCAGCACGAGATACCTCCAGACAGCGACCTCCTGGAGCCAGGGCCAGTAGTAGCTCGGGCTTATGGGTATCCTGAAGACGAGGTACGTGGTGCCGTTCCCGTAGTAGTACGCGGCTACAGGGCTCATCGTTATGTTACCCTTGCTTGTCTGCGTGAAGTTCATTAGGGCCAGGCTCCCGCTGTACACTGTCAACCTGGTCGAGTTCGGGTTTACGATGTAGCTCGAGGGGGCGCCGTTGAAGTTCACGTAGGCCGTGACGTAGACGGGTATGTAGAGCCCGTCGTACTTCCAGTAACCCTGCTGGAAGACGGCTGTGTAGCCTATCTCCAGCCACCTCGTGATCCTCTTGTACCCGAGATAGGGGTTGTACACGTCGACGGTGACGTTGACGCGTAGCGCGACCCTGCTGTAGGAGGAGCCCGTGGCGCTGTCGCTGGCTATAGTCGCGGCGTAGGACGCGTTCACTATAATCCCCGAGGGGTACACCGTGTAGCCGAGGGTGTTCATGAGCCCCGCCCAGTTCCTGACCGTACTGTAGAGGCTGGAGGCGAGGAGCGCCGACACGGACTGGGCCGAGAGGTTGACGGCGTTGTAGAACCTGGTGAAGGACTGGTTGAAGCCTCGCGAAGTGTAGTTGGACTGGCAGAGGCCGTAGCACACGTAGTCGTCGTAGTTGTAGACGACGTCCCA
>NZ_JBMFLY010000052.1:0-5951 GCF_049970955.1 Thermogladius sp.
CTTGGGACATAAGCTTGGTCAACATGCCCTCTAGTATAGGCTCCTCTACGTCTCTCGGACACTTCCACGGTGTTACATTAGCGTAGCCGAGGCTGGCGAGTTCGTATCCCTCTTTCAAAGGCTCGATCTTGTTCTCGACATACCTTACTTTACTCGACTCTAGCTCTTTTATAACGCCGGCTAGGAACTCCTCGTCGTCGTTACCCAGCTGGAGGAGGAGTTGGATATCCTTATCCTTGAGTTTGTCCTCGGCGAATACTAGCCAGCTTCTTAACCTGCTCTCCATCAGCTCCTTAAAGACCCGGTCTGCGTACGATTGGTCAGTGTTTATCTTCTCATACTCGTTCTCTTCGACGACTATCGTGTACCCGCCGCTATTCTCTATTTTCTCCACAAATTACTGCAACTCGTTTTCCTTCATCACGTGCTTCTTGTTGGGATAGTAGGCTTCAAAGTAGTCTTTTCTCCTCAGTATGGGGACGAAGTACTTGCCGCTTACGTCTCCGCCGTAGAACAAGTAGTCTACTTTATACATTAGTGACGCGTTGACGAACTTCCTGAAAAATATTGTAGACCCGTGGAAGTCGGAGGCGTAGAGTATCTTTATCTGGGGCAAAAGCTCACTTTATGTTAAACTTCTCTTCGGCCTCCGAGAACACCTCGTCGAAGATCTCCAGGGCCCTGTTCAGCGTCTCCTCGCTTATCACTAGCGGTGGTGATAGGGCGAACCTGTTACCCAGGTAGCCCGCTCTCTTGACTAGCATACCCTTCTGCATCAGCCTCATGGTCATCCACTTAGTCTCCTCGGTAGCCGGCTTCTTGCTCTGCCTGTCTTTGACGAACTCGACGCCTATGTACAGGCCCTTTCCCTCGACGTAGCCTAGTATTGGGTGTCTCTCCATCAGGTCTTGGAGACCTTTCAGGAACTTCTCTCCTTTGACCTTCGCCTGGTACGCCAGGTTCTCCCTCTCTATTATCTCTATAGTCTTTAGCGCCGCCGCACAACCGAGCATGTACCCCGCAAAAGTACTCGAGTGGGCGCCGGGCCCCCAGCTATCCATTATCTCCGCCCTCCCTATTACGGCGGAGAACGGGAGACCGTTGGCTATAGACTTGGCCACCATCACCAAGTCGGGCTCTACGCCCGGGTAGTGGTCTACAGCCCACATCTTCCCCGTCCTAGCCCACCCGGTCTGGATCTCGTCGACCATGAAGAGAACGTCGTACTCCCTGGCCAGCTTGTACAAGCCTGGCAACCAGTTGTCCGGGGGTATCATGTAGCCCGCCGCGCTCTGGTAGGGCTCTATCAGGAATCCCGCTACATTAGTCGACTTGCTGAACGGGTCTCTCAGGCCGTAGTAGGTGTGGGTGAACATGTACTCGACAATGTACAAGCAGTCCTCCGCGCACTCCTCGCACGTCTCCGCCTTCGGGTTACACGGGCACCTGTAGCAGTAGGGGAAGGGTATCCTCACGACGTTCATGTCGGCGCCCATTAAGGGGTAGTTCTGCGACCACGTCGAGAAGCTGGTGGTGAAAGGCACTGTCCCGATCGTCCTGCCGTGGTAGTCCCCCCACTGGGTTATTATGATCGGTCTACCGGTATAGTACCTGGCCAGTTTTATAGCCACCTCGTTCGCGTCAGAGCCTGTTAAACCGTAGAACACCTTCTTCTTGAAAGAGCCGGGCGTTATCTGGACGAGCTTCTCGCCGAGCTTAATCCTAACCTCGCTGAGCATCTCCGAGTACTGGACTAGCCTGTTGAACTGCTCTATAATGGCCTCCAGTACTTCCTTCCTGTGGTGGCCCACGTTGCTGACCGCAAAGCCGGCCATCATGTCGATGTAGCGCTTACCGTCCGCGTCGACGATAATGGCGTCATCTACGGCCTCCTCGACTATAGGGGGTGCGTCGTACATGCTGAAGGGCATTGCTCCAAGAGACTCTACTTCGAGCGCTCTCCTCAGCAACTCCAGCGACCTGGGGCCGAACCCCCACATCACAGCTTTATTCAGGATTTCCTGCGGGTCTGGTATCATCTTTAGCTTTTTCTCGATGGTTTCAAGGATCTTAGTCAAGCGCATCGCCTCTACTGCAACACGTATTGATTCAGGTTGGTATTAACCGTGAAACCCAGTAGAGGGTACCGTTTTTTGGAGGATATAGGGAAACTATATGAACTCAAACTCGCTCATTACACTCTTCCTGGCCTCGTTAGGTAGTATAAGGACAACGTGTAGTCTGCCCCCCAACTTCCCGACGAGCCTTTCATAGACGTCCCCAAAGGTCGCTAGCAAGAAGACGCCTACGACATCGCACTTCTTACGAGCCGCGTACTCTGCTAGGGTCATTACTGTAGCCCCTGTCCACGCTATGTCGTCTACGACTACTACCCTCTTGTTCTTCAGCTCTCTGCCGAGGGGTAGGGTGATGTACCTCTTGATCCTGGGCCCCCACGCGTAGACCGGCGTATACTTGTAGGGTATACTGTGGCCACCCCTTATGATAATGTCCCTCAGGCCGTAGACGACGGGTAGTTTGAGGCGTGAAGCTATGGCTTGGGCTAGTGCTAAACCCCCGCCCTCTACGGTCAGGATGTAGTCGAAGCCCAATCCTCCGAGCTCCTTGAGGAACTCGTAGACCGCGCAGTCGAGGAGCTCGTGGCACTTGAACAGCAGGTTGTTCATCTCTGGGAACGGGTATGGTTGCCATATTAGGCAGTCTCTGATCACGCTCTTGTAGTCTACGTCCCTAAGCTTCTCACCGAGCTCCCTCATTCTGGGCCTACTAGGCTTTATGTGCATGTTAACGTACTTGCTCAGCGTGGTCAAGTCGATGCCCAGGTTGCTGGCGAGGTCTTTGAGCTTCATGGTTCTACGAGCCGCGTTGACCCTGCAGTAGAACTCTGCCTCAAGCATTAGGTCCTCTATTCTCTTGGCTACAGACAACTACCAACCCTACCCTACTATTCCTCCAAGCTCCTTATATACTCTTTTCATTTTTCTGTATACCTGGAACAGCGCGTTGTATGCCACAACTAGCTCTGGCCTAGGACTATACACTTGCTCGAACTCTACGAGTCTAGGGACGTCGCTGAACTTGATCTTCCCGGCGCCTATCGCGGCCAGTAAAGCCGCGCCGTAGGGGGACAAGTCCCTCACGCGGGGCCTCTTGACCTCTAGACCGAGGATGCTCGAGGTTATAGTATTGAAGAGGTTCGAAGAGGACAGACCGCCCGAGACGACTACTTGCCTCACCTCTAAACCGAGTCCACGCGATAACTCCAAGACCTCTCTCGCCCAGAAACCTATCCCCTCGTAAGCCGCTTTGAGTAGGTCGAGCCGCGTCGTCGAGAGGCTCAGCCCGTAGACCAGCCCCCTCGCTGACGAGTCCCAGTCCGGGCTGCGCGAGCCCGTCAAGTAGGGTACTAAGACCAGCCCTGAGGGCTTGTCCAGGCCCACCTCCTCTTCGACGCCCCTCTCTAGACCAGCGAGCTCGAGCACCTTGTCCACCGTGAGACCCGCGGACGGGAGCGAGGCCTCGAGCACGAACCAGCCGGGTAGCACGTGGTAGTAGGTCTCGAAACCTTTCTCGTAGTCTAGTACTGGTCTCGCAACGGGTATGTCAACGCAGGCAGAGGACCCCGCCGACAAGGACGCCGTGCTAGACTCGACGACGCCTCCACCCAAAGCCGCCACGACGGAGTCTACGCCGCCCAGGACTAACCAGATACGCGGGTTCGAGGCGTGTTGGAGGACTGTGTGGGAGGCGGCCGGCTCGAAGAGCTTTGACTCGTCTAGCCCGAGGAGCCCCAGGATCTCGTCGTCGTAGAAGCCTCTTATGTTGAACAACTGGGTCTCGGAGGCGCTCGAGTAGTCCGTGTACGCCTGCTTCGTTAAGTTGTAGACTACGTAGTCTTTGAACTGGGCGACCCACCTCGCCCTCTCTAGTACGGAGGGCTTGAACCGCTTAATCCACAGTATCTTGGCCGGGAAGAATATGGGGGATAGACGTAGGCCAGTCTTGTAGTACCACTCCTTCTCCCCCATTAGTTTAGCAGCCTCGTCGAGCACGGAACTGGCCCTCGTGTCTAGCCACACGATAGTCTCGAGGCTTCTACCCTGTTCGTCCATGACTACGAGCGAGGGTGAGTGCCCGCTGAAGCCCACGTAAAGGTCTCCGCCCAGTTTACTGGACAGAGCCCTCAGCTCGCCCTCGACAGTCCTTAACACTGCTTCCGGGTCGTAGAGTACGCTACCGTCGCTAGCGAACCCTATTCTGAGGTCGCGTGATAAAGCGTACACTTCTTTAAGCGACTCGTCTAAGACGACAAACTTAACAGAGGAAGTGCCCAGATCCACGCCTACATAATACTCCAACACAAACCCCCGGGTACTAGTTTATTATCTTCCCTTCTCCTCGAAAACCCTCAACCGGTAAACCTCAAAGAGCTCATTGCATTATATACTCCAAAAGTGCTCTGTAAGACTGGCTAGAGAAGGTGTGTTGAGTGAGACTAGTAGAGCTGAGGGCGGTCAAGGGGAGGCTTACCGGGTTCGGGGAGGCCCTGCCCTACATCAAGGAGATACTAGCCTCCTGGAGGGCTCCCCCGCTACCAGTCGACGGGGAGCTGAGGGCTCTAGACGACGCCCTGTACACCGCGCTCTGGTCTCTCGGCCCCCGCTTCGTACCCGTGGACGAGCCTGCCTCTTTGGACGCCCTCGACTTCTACTACAACGTGAAGGGGGACGCCGCGAGGGTCTACGAATCCGTGCTAGACCTGGCCGCGAGGGACGCCCCGACGCCGCTCGTGAAGCTCAGGAGCCTCAGCGACGGGAGGGTGAGGGTCTGGGCGAAGCTCGAGTGGTACCACCCCTTCAGCCTGAGTATCAAGGACAGGATAGCCTGGTTCATGCTGTTGAACAACCCCGGTGTGAGGCCCGGGCTCAAGGTTGTCGAGGCCACGTCGACCAACACGGGGCTGGGGCTCGTCGGGGTCGCGAACAACCTCGGGCTGAAGGCCAAGGTCTACCTGCCCCAGACAGCCCAGAGGTGCGTCGACTACATATTCGAGCTCATGGGGGCCGAGGTCGCGAGGCTGAAGGGGGCCTTGACCACGGAGATCCTCGGCGACGTGAGAGAGGCGGCTAGGCGGGAGGGGCTGCTACACCCAGACCAGTTCGAGAACGACCTGAACGTCATAGCTCACCTCCAGTACACGGCGAAGGAGGTCGACTACCAGGCCTCGCAGTCGGGCCTGAGGATAAGGGGGGTGGTGGGGGCCCTTGGGACCTCCGGCCACTTGTCCGCCCTCTCGGTGTACTTCAAGTCTAGGCTCGGAGACGTGAAGGTGTTCGGGGTCCAGCCCGCGAGAGGCGACTTCATACCGGGCATGAGGAGGGTGGAGACGGGGATGAAGTGGGTGCACCTAGCTGGTGTAGACGGGGTCCTGGAGGTGAGCCTAGACGAGGCGTTCCAGGAGGTGGTCGCACTGGCGAGGAGCGAGGGTTTGCTGGTCGGGTTGAGCGCCGGGGCGGTACTCAGGGCGACCAGGGAGCTCACGCGTAGAGGGGTGCTGGAGGGCGACGTGGTAGTCGTCCTACCCGACCACGGGCTGAAGTACGCCGAGCTACTCGAGGCCCTCTACTCCAAGGTCTGCCCCGACGTGGCGGGGTACAAGGGCGGGGTCGACTAGAGGCGTGGTCCATGGCCGACGTCTGCGTTTACGGGACTGTCTTCAACAACGCCCGCTACGTCGAGGAGTCGATCAAGTCGGTCTACAGACCGAACTACACGATAGTGGTCGTAGACTCCTACTCAACTGACGGAACGTGGGAAAAGCTCCTCGAGCTCAAGAGAGACTTCAACTTGAAGCTCTACAGGTACAAGTCTAGTAGAGGGCTAGGCCGGCAGATCGCGCTACGCAAGTGCCCGGAGGGGTCTATAACGGC
>NZ_JBMFLY010000053.1:0-5919 GCF_049970955.1 Thermogladius sp.
AGGAAGTCTAAGAGGGCCGAGCGCAACCTGGCCCTAACCCCCTCGTCGAGGGAGGCAGGTAGCCTTAGCTGGCACTCGTGTCTGTCGTAGCCCTTTGTCCTACAGGTAACCTCTACCCCCTCGACCACGTCTGTCTTGGTGTCTGGGTACTGCCTGGTGAGGTAGTAAAAGAATATTGAGCCCGGGCTCGCCGCGAGCATAACGAGGCCGGCTACCGCAAGCAAGTTATGGACCCACGTGAAACGCGCGCCGCTCACACTTACGTTGAAGTAGTCCAGCGGCACCTCGCTCACGAGGGATATGTTGTAGAGCCCGCTAGGGCCCTTGAAGAGGACAGTAAAGGAGGCGGTGTCCCAGAACACGTCGGTGTAGTTGTAGCCCTCGCCCGTGATACTGAAGGTGCCGTTCGACAGCGTGGGTAGTGTTATGGTTACCTGGTCGTTGGTGTCGAGCCAAATCGCCGTCCAACCCTCACCTAAACCGTTGACCCTGACCGTGACAGCCCTCTTTAGGCCAAACTCGCGGGGCAGGCTGAGAGACAGGGCTATCAGTGCGAACGCCGCGACCAATAGGACCAGAGCCAACTTGTAGACCCTCTCCAAACCACCCTGCACCTCGCACCCGACGTATTCTCGCTAGGGGTTTAAAGGATTAGAGAGTGTGGAGGAAAGTGAAGGAGGAGAGGAGAAGAGGAAAAAGACGTTCCGCTCAAACAGTCCTCTCTTCTCTGAAGTAGATCCTGCCGAGACTCCTGGGCGGCGCGAGTATCCTCCTGAGAGGTGTTGCCATGTATATCGTCATAGCCGCTATCGCGACGATGAACGGTAGAGAGTACGATAGCTCTCTGGAGATGTTGAACCACGCCACAAACTGGAGGCTCGAGTGTACTAGGATGGAGAACACGAAGGCCGTCAGCAGCACCACTAGCGGGTGTCTACCCCCGCTCAGGGCCACAGCGAACGCCAGCCACCCGTAGCCGCTTAGTATGATCGACCTCTCGTCCCACAACCTCACGTAGAAGTTCATGTAGGCTGCGCCACCCAGCCCTATCATGGCAAACCCGATCGCTGCCGCTATGAGCCTGGACGCCAGCACGTTGACACCGAGAGACTCGGCAGCAGCCGGGTCTTCGCCCGACGCCTTGATGGAGACGCCAAGCTTTGTCTTCTCTATTAGCCAGTACGTGATCAGGCCTAATACGAGCATCGCCAGGTAGCCGGCGACACTCTGCTCTTCAGTTAGGGCTACACCCGGCGAGAAGTTGGGTAGCGAGGCCTGGACGATCCTCGGCCCGTACCCTATGATGCTCGCGAGGCCGTACATCAGGAACATCAGCGATAGGCCGACCGCGCCGTGGCTAACGGGGAACTTCGTCAGTGTGAAGGCCATGAACAGACCGAACAGCATTGCGACGACAGCCGGTACAAGGAAGGATAGCAGTAGGTTGTTGTTGTAGTACACGTCCATGAAGAAGGCCAGCGTAGCCGTTAGCGCGAAGGTACCGTCTATCGCCAGGTTCAGTATCCCGCTCTTCTCGACCACCGAGTGCCCGAGCGCCATCAGGTAGAACGCTATGAAGAGCCCTCCCGAGGCAATTATTAGGTCTGCGAGGGTGGCAATAGAGGGGTCGAACATGGTCTCACCACACGATCTTTATCTTGTACTCCGATATCGTTATCAACAGCGCGTACATGAGCAGTACGCTGCCTATGAAGACGTTCGTCACGCCGGCTGTAACACCCGCTTGCTGCATGCCCTTCATCGCCATGAGGGTGAAGCCCGCGTTGTACAGGCTGCTGACGACGTAGGCCGCTATCGGCACGGCGAAGAGCTCCAGCATTGACAGCCACGTCACAAGTATCCCGAGGTAGCCGAAGCCGGAGGTGCTGGTCTCGACCGGTACCCTGATACTCGGAGTGACGCCGCAGAGGTAAACCACGCCGGCCACCCCTATGAAGCCGCCCGAGAGCGCTAGGGCTACGGCTGCTGTTAGAGGCACGCTGTAACCGGCGCTCCGCAGCAACTTCACGTTGCTGCCGTGTATCTTTATGGTGAGCCCGAGCTTTGTGTAGTCGAGTAGGAGCCACACGACAACCCCGACCAGGATCGTGACCACTATCATCTCCACCGATACCGTGGAGCCCGGGAGTATAGAGTACTGGAGGCTCTCTGGCAGAGACCTCGTCTTAGCGTACCCGTAGACGTCCCTCCAGGGCATGCCTGGTACCATGACGAACCAGTCGATTAGGTGGTAGGCGACGTAGTTCATCATCAGAGTAAGCGGGACTTCGTCTACGCCGATGAAGCCCCTCAATAGGCCTGCCACTAGAGCCCAAGCGAATCCTGCGGCGAACCCTACTAATATAGCTAGTACTTTAGAGACCAGTGGCGCCCCCGACGTCAAGTAGGGCGTCGTGAAGACCAGGTACACCATAACCCAGGCGGCGATCCAGAACTGCCCCTCACCGCCGATGTTGTATATGCCGCCCTTGAAGCTCAGAGCCAGCGAGAAACCTATTATTGTCAGTAATAGGAAGATGTTGGCGATCACGTTGGGGTGTGTGAGCCCGTCCCATATAGAGTTGAGAACGTCGGTAGGCCACACCATGTATCCTGTCAGGAAGAAGAGTATGGCCATGCTTACTACTATTCCTATCACTAGCGCGAATATAGGCACGACGAAGTAGGGTATCGGCTTGACCCTTCTTACTACAACTATGCTGACCAACCCTAAGTCACCATCAAGCGCTCTACTTCGGATCTGTCGGCCGACTTCGCCTCAAATAGACCTACAATCTTGCCCTCGTTTATAACGGCTATTCTGTCGCTCACCTGGAAGATCTCGTCCAGGTCCTCGCTGACCATCAAGACCCCTATGTTCTCCTTGACCAC
This sequence comes from Thermogladius sp., assembly GCF_049970955.1. Classification (NCBI taxonomy): domain Archaea; kingdom Thermoproteati; phylum Thermoproteota; class Thermoprotei; order Desulfurococcales; family Desulfurococcaceae; genus Thermogladius; species Thermogladius sp. The sequence continues at coordinate 2,893 of NZ_JBMFLY010000053.1, forward strand.
CTTCTCCTTGATGATCCTCCTGACCTTGATACTGGTCACCTCGTCTAGACCCCTAGTCGGGTTGTAGGCTACGAGGAGGTGTTTCGACAAGTCCAGCTCTCTCGCCACAAGGCTCTTCATCAAGTTGCCACCGCTGAGGAACTTCAGCGGGGTCTTAGCCCCTGGGGTGACGATCGAGAACTCCTCAATGAACTTCTTCGCTAGTTGCGTTAGCCTACTCCAGTTGATCACAGCACCAGTGTACCCGGGCATCACAGCGATGTTCTCTCTAAGGCCGAAGTCTATCGACACACCGTGCGACAGCGGCTCGTCGGGGATGTAGCCGACACCCAGCTCTCTTAGCTTCTTGGTGTCGGGCATTACATACTTCCTGCCCTTTACATAGACTAGGACTGTACCTCTCTCTACGTTGCGCAAACCCATTATCGCCTGAACGAGCTCCGCCTGCCCATTACCGACTATGCCGGCTATCCCTAGCACCTCGCCTCGATTCACGGTTAGCGAGACCCCCTTAAGGGCGTAAGTCCCGTAGTCGTTCTTGACCCACAAGTCCTTGACCTCCAGCACCGGCTCAGAGGGATTACCGTCCATGAGCCTCTCGTAGGTGATCTCCTTAGCCCTCTCAGCGAACATCATCTCCCTGACCCTCTCGATGTCGACCTCGCTCGTCTTCACGGTCCCAACGAGCTTACCGCGCCTGAGGACCGTTATCCTGTTTGACACCTCGAAGGCCTCTGTTAGTTTGTGGGTTATCAACACAACTGTGCCGCCCTGCTGGGTGAACTCCTTGAGGTACTTGTAGAACTTCCTCCTCTCCTCCAGTGGGAGGTATGTGAGGGCCTCGTCCAGTATTATCACCTTCGACCTCAGTATCAACGCCCTAGCTATCTCTACCAACTGCTTCTGAGTGTAGGTCAGCTTCCAGACCTCTTCTTCGGGGTCTACCTTGATCCCGATCTTGTTCGCGACCTCCTCGAAGTACTTCCTGATCTTCTTTGGCGACTCGAAGATGCCGAGTTGCTTCATGCCTAGAACCAGGTTCTCTGCGACTGTCAGCCTGCTTATCAGTACAGGGCTCTGGGATACCATGGCTATTCCGAGGCTCAGCGCCTTCATCGGGTTCTCTATTGTGACTCTCTCGCCCTTGTAGTAGATCGTGCCGTGGTCCGGCGTGTATATCCCTGCGAGGATCTTGACTAGTGTAGACTTGCCGGCGCCGTTCTCCCCTAGGACCGCGTGTATTTCGCCTTCGTTGAACTCCACTGTTACCTTGTCTAGGGCTACCGAGCCTGGGAACCTCTTGGTTATGTTCTCCATTCTAATGATGGGGGTTTGAGGAGGAGGGGTTTGGGAAAAAAACTGGTTACCTGTCTTCTCCACTTCGCTCCACCTCGCTGCCTCTACTATGTTACCGCTATATCGCACCTACTCTATGGACGACTGGGTACAAGTAGTATTGCATTGACCACAGGTCGTCGTGTCCTAGCCTAACTCCCGCCGGCACGTTAATGAGCTGGCTCGGGTTGGAGATGTTCCAGAACGTCAGCGGGCCTGTGAACGGGTCGAACACTGGGGCCACGTTCCAAGTCCACTCGGTCGCGGGCTCGGAGACGCCTGGTTTAGCGGGGGGTATCTTTAGTCCGACAACTGTCTCGTACACGTGGGTGTTGGCCTGCTCCTGTATGTTCTCTAGTAGAGGCGCCTCCTGGAACTGTCTCATCCTCTCCATGAACAGGTCGTAGACGCTCATCTTCATACCGGTCACTTTGTCGGTCACCATTATGCTCTTAAGCGTGTCCACGAACTTCGGGTTGATGTACATAATGGTGCCGTTCGGGTAGATGTGAGCACCAGCGTCGACCGCGCCAGTGTTCATCAAGTACCAGTAGTCAACGTTCTGCAGGTTGTAGGGGGTGTAGATGCCGGCCTTGATCTTGGCCAGTATGTCTACGTATATGACCTCCCAGTGGACCAGCTGGCCGGAGACGACCACATCAGTACCGTAGGTGTAGCCCGGTGAGTAGTGGCTGAAGACGTAGAGTTGCTTCCCTGTACTCGCATACAGCTGCTGGACAGTCTGTATAACGGTGGGGGTGTCCTCTGTAAAGGCGAAGGTGTCAACGTTGTAAGTCTGGAACAAAGTCTGGACCGCCTGCCTGGCCTTGTCTGGGGCGACCCACCCGCCGATCACGATCACGTGGACTGTTATGTTCTTACCTAGTTGCTGTGCCACCTCTTGAGCGCCGATGGCAAAGGCGTTAATGTGCCTGACAACCTCGGGGATCTCGATTGCTGCAACGTAGCCTATATGGCCGGTCTTGGTCAGAGCTCCGGCTAACAGCCCGTTGAGGTAGTAGGCCTGGTACAAGTCAGCGAAGTACGTCCCTACGTTGGGAGCCCTCATGTAGCCTGAGCAGTGGAAGAATATGACGTTCGGGTACTTCTGAGCAGCCCTTATAGTGTTCTCCATGAAGTCGAAGCTCGTGGTGAATATCACGTTGTAGCCCTGGGAGACGAGGTTGTCTATCACCGAGGGTAGCTGGTCAGCGGTCACGCTCTCCACGTAGGTAGTCTGCAGCCAGTCCTTGAAGAGCTGCTGAGTAACCCTCCTACCAACGTCGTGCGCGTAAGTCCAGCCGAAGTCTCCTATTGGTCCCACGTACACCCATGCCGCCTTGATGGTCGAGGGCGGGGTCCATGTAGGTGTCTGAGTTATTGTTGTCGTTACTGTGCCGCCCGCCCCCACAGTCTGGGTCACGGTCTTCGCGGGTGCCATGGATGTCCCAGCGTAGAACGCGGCCACGCCGACTATTATTATGAGGATTACGAAGATCGTTGTCAATACTTTAGGACTCATAGGCTTCCACCGTCTTGATATAGTTATTTTCCACAAGCGAAATATATAAAGCTAACGTATGTATATAGACGTAAAACGGTTTGACCACACAGTTCTTCTTTTGAGCCTACTTATACTTACTTGTAAACGCTTACGATATAGCCGTAGACCCCCTTCGCTATCATGTCCAC
>NZ_JBMFLY010000054.1:0-5595 GCF_049970955.1 Thermogladius sp.
GCTCGTGTACGCGCTCGTCAACATAGTCCCCGGGCTTATTATAATGCTTAAGGCCTATACTGGTAAGAGAGGGAGGGTTTGATTGGCCGAGTTTGGGGAGAAGGCCGCCTCCGCCTACCTGTCTATCCACCTCGTGCCCTGCGACGCCAAGAGCGAGTGCCCCTTCTACAAGCTCGAGAAAGTAGAGGAGGACCAGTGCGTGGCTGTCTGTACTGTGACCGACAGAGTCCTGACCAGGTCCAGCGCTAGGAAGTGCCTCACCCTCTGGAGAGAGTGCCCCTTCTACAAGCTCGGCGTCGAGTCAAGCAGTGGCTAGGCCTGGCTCGCCTAACGGCGGAGTGGTTGGGGCGGTGACCCTACTGGCCACGACGAGCACCTCGACGAGCTCCCTAACGCTAGGCACGTCCGTTATGTTCAGCTCTCTCACGCCGTCGATCTCTAGCTTGACCCCCTTTAAGCCCTCTAACACGACCTCGTAGACCTCTACTCTGACACCGTAATCTCTCCTGGCGATCTCCACGGCGAAGTCGACTATGCTCTTGATCATCATGGACAACTCGTCGTTACCGTAGAATACGGTCAGGTCCATGCCGCGCACCCTTCCTGTAACTGGGCCGAAGTTTGCTTTTAACCGGTGTGAGAAAAAACTTAAAGCGGTGATTGACAGAAATAATCTCCTGTGGAGAAGAGGTGTACGCGTTGTCCGAGTTCGTTATCGACTTCTCAGACGTGCCCTTGAACCCCTTTGGGACGCGGGACGAGCAGAAGCTGGAGGCCGCACTGATAGTTGGGACGCTTTACAGCCCGGAAGTAGTCGAGCTGTTGAAAGACCCGGTCGAGAGGACGACGTGGATCGACAGCTTGGCCGTGGCGGCGGCTGCCTATGCTAAGTACAAGGCGGGGAAGCCGATAAGTAAGATCGCAGAGGAGGTCGGGAGGAGCGAGCACACGATCAGGGCCCACATACAGGGCAAGACCAAGGCGGGCAAGCTGATCATATCGACCTACGAGAAGCTCAAAGCCGGGACCCTGAGGGTCGTTGTGCCGTTCGTTTCTGGTGCACCCCAGGTCGAGGCGAAGACCAGCGAGCTCGAGAGAAAAGTCCAAGAGCTGGCCAGGGAGAGGGATGCTCTCCTCGCAAAGGTCTCGGAGCTCGAGAGAGAGGTCGAGAACCTCAGGAAACAGCTCGAGGCGTGCCGGGAGGAGAGCGGCAAGCTGAGCCGCGTAGTCGATGCCGTGAAAAGCCGGTTGCAGGCACTCGAGGAGATCAAGCAGCTAATCTCCGAGCTAGCGTGACGGCCCTTTAATACCGAGCTACACCCCTTTAAAGCGTCCCGACCACCAGTTTTAGAGAGGGTCTGATGGAGGAGGCCGTGCTACTCGTCCTGGACCTGGATGGCAGGTTACTAAACTTCGTCGCGGACATGAACACGCCGCGTGAAGTCGTAGAGTCGCTCTCCAAGCTCGGCTACGGGGCTTACAAGGCCCTCAACGGCCTCTCGGCCATTGTCGGTCTCGGCAACGTTCACAAGTTGAGCTTCGAGGTAGAGGGGCTCACGGTGACGGTAACGCAACAGGGAGGCAGAGTTATAGTCGTAGCACACAAGAGCACAAACGTGAAGACGGCCAGGCCCAGTGCCGTGGCGGAGGCCTAGACCACCCCCCTCTTTTTACCCGAACAGCCTGAGGTAGTTCGTGTAGAACAGGCTTGTCAGGTAATCCCTGCTAGCGCCCCTAGTATTTGCCAAGAAGTCTACTGTCTCGTTGATTAGGCGGGGGTTGAGCTTCAGCCCCTTGTACTCGTAGGGGGAGTCGCTCTCTGTTAGAGCCTTCTCTAGGTCGGCCACTTCGAGGACGCGCCTGTGCTTGTCCTGGATTTTGAAGGCGGGGTTCAGCCCTACGTAGTAGCCCTTCTCCTGGATCTCCTCCATTAGGTCGAGGGGCCCGGTGTACCAGTGGAAGTAGGCCTTCTCGATGTCGTTTCTCAACAGGAGCTCGTAGACCTCTCTCCAGGCTCTAGGCGTGTGGAGGTTTAGGACCAGGCCGTAATCTCTAGCTAGCGCCAGTAACTGCTTGAAGAAGTCCAGCTGACGCTCGAACGTCTCTGGTACAAACTGCCTGTCTAGTCCCACCTCACCAAGGCACTTGACCGTGTCCGCGCTCCTCTCCACCAGCTCTACTACACGCCTGTAGTCCTGCCTACCTATCTCCCAAGGGTGAAGGCCTATACACGGCTGCACCTCGATCTCCCCGCCCAGCTCGAGCGTCCTCAGGCTGGACTCGTAGTCGTCGCTGACGCATACCAGAACGTAGCCCTGCTCGACGAGTGTTCTCAGCTCGCCGACGTCCATCTCGTGGCAGTGGACGTGCATGTCCACGATCTTCATCTGAGCTCCACCCCATCGTCTCCCAGGCACTTAGCCTCGACTTCCCCTTTAACGACCCCGTCGATAACTTCCACGCTGATAAGCCTCCTCTCGACCGCGTTGAACAGGCAGGTGGACGCCCCGCCGGCAGTAACCGAAAGCATGTCGCGTATTTTGTCGAGGACTGCGTCATCTATGGACTGGTCCACCACAACAGCGTTGTCTAGCCTCCCACCCGCCTTCGAGCCCCCTTTGAGGAGGAATAATGGCCTCCCTCTCGCTAGAACCCTCAGTACGTTTACCAGATACCCGTCTACAACTGTGTCAGTCAAGTCCGAGCCCGTGGGAGTGACGATGTAGACTCCCTCCTCTACCTCTACTAGGCGCCCCTCGACGCTAATACAGTCGAGGTGGTCGCCCTCCGGGTGCCACACAGTGTACAGGCTACCGCCCCACGCGCCCACATTGAAACGTACGCCGTTACAGATGACCCTCTGTTTAGGGCTGTGCTTGAACACCACGGGGCCAGCACTCCTCGGCTTGACCCGGTAGACGCCGTCTTCTACGGTGACCTCGGCGTTCAGACACTCGAACCTGTCTCCAACCTCGCAGACAGCCGTATAGCTCATTTAAAAACCCCCTCGACACTCAACAATTCTAGATGATGAGTTTGCCGAATATATGATTAGGTGAATTGTCTCCCGAAGACTGACGTGACCCTCTATGACACGCTTCAGAATCCTGGTGTCGGACTACGACCTCACACTCGTGGACAGCCTTATGGACTTCTACCACGCCTTCGCGGAGGCGCTCCGATCGCTGGTTGGCACGAGCATCGACTTCGACGCCTTCTACAGGCACTTCGAGTCGGACAACTTGAACGACCTGTTACCAGAGCACGTCGACAAAAACGACTTCTGGAGGTTTTTCAGGGCTATATACTCGAGCCGGTTCACCTACCCCTACAGTTACACGAGCCAATTTCTCAGGATGGTGAAAAGCGCGGGCGCTAGAGTGGTGATCGTCACGGGGCGTTACACTCACTCGTCGAGTATCTGGGACGACCTGCGGAGGTTCGGGCTCGACGAGTACGTCGACGAAGTGTACACAGCCTACGACATACACCTCATGAGGGGCTCCGAGGAGTACGTGTTTGACAAGGCCTGGTTATTGAAGTGGATCACGAGCAAGCACGGCGCTCAGCCCTGCGAAGTGGTATACATAGGCGACTACACCTCGGACCTTAAGAGCGCGCTGAAAGCGGGCGTCAGGTTCATAGGCGTGGCCAGAGAAGATGGTAGGAGGAAGATCCTCGAAGAAAACGGGGCTAGGGCTTTCCGCGACCTGGTCGAGGTCTCGATCTTCCTCTTCTCAGACACTATACTGGGACTGCCCTGTAACGCCCGTCAGGCCCCGTGATCACGAGCCCGTTCTCCACTAAGTTTGAGAGAGCCCTCCTGATCTTGTCCTCGCTTGCGATCCCGCTTAAGACGAGGTGAACCTCTTTCAGGTTCAGCGGTTTCTCCAGTAGAAGGGCGAAGATTATGTCGGTCAACTGCTCCTCGTTAGGGGCAGTCATCAGCACAACGTCGTCATCCTCGTGGAGGATCTTGAGCCTGACTTTTCGGCTGAGTCTCTCTAGTTCGTCGGGTGTCAGCTCGATGTTGGCCATGAGAACCTCCTCGGGAAACTATTTATAAATTAATTAGAGGTGGTCTTGGGATAAGCTTTTTGGTGGTTTTTTGAGAATAGCTTTCGTTCTGTACCTGGACAGGTATACTAGGTACAGCGCCTACAGCGTGGCCGCTCTCCTAGACAGGTTGAAAGGGGTCTCAACATTCCTGGTGGAGAGCCGTGAGGCGGTATTCAGGGTTATAGACTATGTGTCGTCCAACTACACGAAGTGTGTTGTAGGGCTCAGCTTGCTGACCACGAGGCTCGTGGACGAGACCTTTAGGTCCACCGCGGCGTCGATCGTAGGGCTGGCCAAGAAGAGGGGCTGCGTTGCTGTGGCGGGCGGCCCCCACGCGTCGGGCGACCCGTTAGGCGTCCTGCTAAACCTTGGGTTCGACGTCGCCGTAGTAGGCGAGGGGGAGCCCGCAATAGAAGACCTCGTAGACTACTTCACGGGCGGTAGAGAGTTGAGCAGGGTGAGGAACGTGGTGTACAGAGACACAGACGGGGGTATCCGAGCCGGACCCCGCGCCGAGCCCGTCGAACTCGACGAATACCCCCCGTTCCCGTACTGGAGGCACTTGTACACCCCCATAGAGATAACAAGGGGGTGCTTCCACGGCTGCTGGTACTGCCAGGTCAGCTACACCCACGGTTTCAAGGTAAGACATAGGAGCGTAGGCAACGTAGTAGAGTACGCCAAGATTATGGTGGAGGACGGTGTTAGAGACGTCAGGTTCATTACGCCGGACGCGCTGTCGTACAACTTAACCAGCATGAACCAGAGGGTCGACGAGGACGCCATCGAGGAGCTCCTCGGCTCGCTGAGCACGGCCGTGAAAGCCAGGGGTGCCCGTATATTCTTCGGGAGTTTCCCGAGCGAAGTGAGACCCGAGCGCGTCACCGAGAGAGTAGCCAAGACCCTGAAGAAGTACGTGTCTAACAGGGAGATCATCGTGGGCGCCCAGTCGGGCAGCGACAGGGTCTTGGAGAAAATACACAGGGGGCACAGAGTTGAGGACGTGCTGAACGCTGTGAGCATACTCGTCAAAGAGGGGTTCAAGCCCAGCGTCGACTTCATATTCGGGCTACCCGTGGAGACGGAGGACGACATGGCCGAGTCCATTAGACTCGCGAAGAGGCTCGTGGAGATGGGGGCGAGGATACACCTACACTACTACCTCCCCCTACCGGGAACACCGCTGTTCCCCCGGCCCCCCGCGAAAATACCGGAGAGGATTAGAGCCGAGATAATGAGGCTCGTCGGGTCCGGTCAGGCCTACGGGGAGTTCCTGGAGCAAGAGAGGCTTTCTGCCAAGATAGTGGAGCTGGTGGGCAAGGGGTTCATACGCCCTACAACTAGGCGACCAGTGCTAGAGACCGGCTGAGGTGTCATCGGCTTCAAAACAGCGCCCGGTCTCGTCACAGCTCGGCTCCGCCATAGTCCCTCTACATCGCCTTCATGAATGATCACGGCTCACAAAGGTTAATAGGCTTGTGGGTGATAAAATGAAAGTGTGGGACGCAATGCCCCGCCTGGAGGATGTCATACGGA
>NZ_JBMFLY010000055.1:0-5544 GCF_049970955.1 Thermogladius sp.
ACCCGAGGTCGAGCGAGATATTCGTCTACGACGCGAGGACCGGGGAGATGAGGGTCGCCACCCCGAGGGAGGGGAGCGTCAACGAGTCCCCAGTCATAACGAGCGGGGGGAGGGTCCTGTTCGAGACCAACGCCTACACGGGGGACGCGAAGGAGCTGGCCTTCTACGACCCCACCACCGGGGAGTTCCAGAGGCTCAGGTACCCCGGCTCGGACTACGAGGCCTACGGGCCCGTCGAGCACCTCTTCTACAGGGAGTTCGGCGGGAGGCTCTTCGTGGTCGGGAAGAAGAACGGTAGGTCTAGGCTGTTCGTCGACGGCAGGGCCGTGGAGACGCCGACCGGCACGGTCGTCAACGCCTACCCGCACGGCGAGAGGATCTACTTCACCTACACCAGCCTGAGGAGGCCCACGGGTATATACGCCTACGAGAAGGGCTCGGTGAGAGAGGTTCTGGTCTCCAAACTCCCCCCAGAAGTCGAGGAGGCCTTCGGGGAGGTAGACTTCGTCGTAGTGAGGTCGCCCGACGGTGTCGAAGTCCCCACCTTCGTCTTCAAGTCTAGGAGGCCTAGGAGGGAGTTCGTGGTCTACGTCCACGGGGGCCCCTGGTGGGAGACGGCCGACGAGTGGAACACCCGCGTAGCCCCCCTCGTCGCCCTGGGCTTCAACGTGGTGGCCCCGAACTTCAGGGGCTCGACCGGGTACGGGGAGAGGTTCAGGCTTATGGACATAGGGGACCCGGGCGGCGGGGACCTACTCGACGTCGAGGCCGCTACTAGGTGGGGCCTGGAGGCCGGCCTGGGCGAGAGGGCCTTCATATGGGGCTACAGCTACGGCGGCTACATGACTCTCTGGGCGATGACCAGGAGGCCGGAGCTATACAAGTGCGGAGTGGCCGGCGCCCCCGTAGCCGACTGGGCGGAGATGTACGAGCTCAGCGACGCGGTGTTCAGGGAGTTCATCGACATCCTCTTCGACAAGAAGAGGGAGCTGTGGAGGGAGAGGTCGCCAAGCACCTACGCTGAGGACCTCAAGAGCCCGCTAGCCATAGTCCAGCCCCAGAACGACTCTAGGACGCCCCTACAGCCTGTCCTCCACTTCGTCGAGAAGCTCATGAAGGCGGGGAAGACGTTCGAGCTCCACGTCATACCCGACATAGGCCACGCCATAACGAGGCCCGACAAGCTAGCCCAGGTATTACTGTACGCCGCGTACTTCCTCGACAAGTGCTCGCAGCACTGAACCACCCCAATGTCTACTAATTTCTTTTCCCACTTATATTGGCAAAAGCACATGTTTATATACCGCCCCCGCGTTTAGAGAGGACTATAAAAGTGGGATGGGAAACATGGAGGCGCGCGTCTTAGCCCCCCTAATCGTGTTTGCCCTCCTCGCACAACTGGCTGGGGCGCTGCCCCTAGTATCAAGGGCGGAGGCGCAGCAGCCGACGATTTTCAACTACATCATCAGAGACCCGAACATCGTACCCGGCGGCGTCTTTAGGGACCCTATGATGGGCGAGGCCAATACGCTGAACCCCTGGATGTACACGACGTCCTGGGAGTACATGATACTGGGCGTGGTCTACGACACCCTGACAACGGTCGCCCCCGACGGCAACATCGTGGGGATACTGGCGAAGAGCTGGGAGGTGAAGGACAACGGGACAGTCTACATATTCCACCTATACGAGAACGCCTCCTGGCACGACGGCCTCCCGGTCACAGCCGGGGACGTCGCCTTCACCTACAAGTTCCTGAGGGACTACGGTAACCTGACCAGGTTCAAGGACTACGCGCCCTACATAAAGGACGCCAAGGCCCTCGACAACTACACCGTGGAGATAGACCTGACGCAGCCCTACGCGCCCTTCCTCACCCTCGTGGCCTCCTCGATATTCATAGTGCCCGAGCACATATGGTCGAAGATACCTCCCAGCCAGGTGCCGACGTACAAGAACGAGCCCCCCGTGGGCAGCGGCCCGTTCATATTCAAGGAGCACGTCCCGCAGCAGTACTACATGCTGGTGGCCAACCCCAAGTACCACCTGGGCAGGCCCTACATAGACACCTACGTGCTGCCCGTCATACCGAACCCCGACGCGATGCTGCTCGCCCTTAAGAGGGGCGACGTGGACGACGTGACGTGGAGCGTCCCGTACGCGACGATACCAGACCTGTTGAAAGACCCCAACATCAGGATATGGAACGTCACCGAGCTGGGCTCCAGGTTCATGTACTTCAACTGCGTGAGGTACCCGATGAACGAGACGCTGTTCAGGCAGGCGGTCCACTACGCTATAAACCTGACCGAGGTCGTCAACGTGATATACCAGGGCTACGCGCTACCCGGGTCCCTGGGCAAGATACCTCCTATAGAACAGCCCTGGTACAACCCGAACCTACCCCCCAAGGAGGTGAAGTACCCGTTCAACCTCACCAAGGCGGCCGAGCTACTGGACCAGCTGGGCCTGAGAGTCGGCCCCGACGGCTGGAGGACGTACCCCAACGGCACGCCGATCACCCTGACGATATACTCGCCGGCCTACGACCCCCTCAGGGTCAGGGTCGGGGACTTGCTGGCCAGCAACCTGAGGAAGATCGGCCTGAACGTCAAGCACATGCCCCTCGAGTGGACGACCCTGGTCTCGAAGCTGCTCTCGGGAGACTTCGACATGCTGATAATCGGAGGCCTGGGCTCGATAGACCCGGACCTCTTGAGGCAGATCTTCGCCTCTAACGGGACTTGGAACATGGGCCACTGCGTCATACCCGGCCTAGACCCGCTACTCCAGCAGCAGGCCGTCACGCCAGACATCGAGGCCAGGAAAAAGATCGTGTGGAGGATCGAGGAGATACTAGCCGACTACGTGCCGCTACTCAACTTCGTCCACCAGCAGTTCGTCTTCGCGTACAGGGTTGACAGGTGGGCCGGCTGGGTGCTGTACCCGCTAGCCCCGCCCGACAACTGGTTCAGCCTCATGAGCCTCTACAACATCCAGGCGCAGCAGTACAAGCCGTCGGTCCCCGTGGTGATAACCTACACTACAACCCCCACGCCGACGCCCACCCAGTACACCACGCAGTACACTACTACTACACTGCCCACTACTACAACCACAACAACCCCCACACCCACGACCACGACAGCTGCGCTGACCACTACGCCGACCACAGCCCCGGCTAGCACGGGGGTCCCCGTCGCCATCGTAGTAGCGGGCGTCGTAGCGGTACTAGCAGCTGTCGCGGGAGCCGCCCTCTACACCTCTAGGAGGAAGTAGGGGAGGGCGGTAGATGGGTAGACTAGCCTATTTTTTGGTCAGGAAGGCTATTGCGCGCTTCGTGACCTTCTTCGTGATCCTCACCCTGACCTTCGTCATCCCCCGCCTCCTACCCGGCGGGGCCTTCGCTTACCTGGTCGCCAACCCGAGTGTACCGCCAGACATGAGGAACGTCCTGATACACGAGTTCGGGCTCGACAAGCCCATATGGGAGCAGTACGCGATCTTCCTGAGGCAGTTCTTCACCACTGGGAACCTGGGCATATCCTTCAGTAGGCTCGAGCCCGTCAGCCAGGTGATAATGGAGGCCCTCCCCTGGACGGTGTCGCTGGTCACCGTCTCGCTACTGGTGTCGGCTGCGATAGGCATGCTCTCGGGCATGTACGCCGCGTACAAGAGGGGCGGTAGGTTCGACACGGCCTCGATGAGCGTCTTCATGTTCATCAGGTCGATGCCGGGGTTCTGGCTCGGCATGGTCTTGTTAATAGTCTTCGGCTTCTACCTGGGCTGGGCGCCCCTCTACGGGGCCTACACCTACGGCGCTACTTACACGAGCCCCTGGGAGAGGGTCGCAGACATACTCTACCACATGTGGCTGCCGATGCTCACCCTCATAGTCCTGACCATACCGGGCTACCACATACTGATGAGGAACAGCGTGGTGAACATACTGGGCGAGGACTACATAGTCGTCGCGACCGCGAAGGGGCTTTCGGACAGGCAGCTACTCCTCAGGCACGCCTTCAGGCCGGCCAGCCTACCGGTCGTGACCTCCCTGGCCATAGACGTCGGCTTCTCGATAAGCGGGGTGATGCTGATCGAGAACGTCTTCTCCATACCGGGCGTCGGCAGGCTGGCCTACCAGGCGGTCTACCAGCAGGACTACCCCCTACTACTGGGTATAGTGGTGTACACGTCAGCCCTCACCCTGTTCCTGGTGACCGTGGTTGAGGTAATGTACAGCTTCATAGACCCCAGGGTGAGGCTGGAGTGAAGGGCGCCGGCTACTCGACTACCCAGCTACTCAAGGACCTCGTCTCGGCCGTGCTCAGGGACAAGAAGGGGCTGGCCGGGGTAGTCCTCCTGTCGATCCCCCTCGCGATGGCGATAGCCCCGCAGTTGATAGCCCCCTACAACCCGAGGGACATAGTCGGCCCCCCATTCCAGCCCCCCTCCCTACAGCACCTGCTCGGCACGAACGACGCCGGCTACGACATCTTCAGCGAGCTCGTCTACGGGTCGCGTATATCCCTGCTCGTCGGCTTCGCGGCGGCGATATCCGCTGTCGTGCTCGGGACGGTGGTGGGTCTGCTCGCTGGGTACTACGGGGGTGTACTCGACGACGCGCTCTCCACGGTCACCGACGTGATGCTGCTGCTCCCAGTACTGCCGTTCATGATACTCATGGCGGCGATACTCGGGCAGGGCTACCAGAACATCGTCTTGACCATAGCCGTCTTCACCTGGCCGGGTATAGCCAGGCTGGTGAAGGCCCAGGTGGTCTCCCTCAAGAGCGCCCTTTACATCGAGGCCGCCAAGGCCTACGGGGCCAGCAACGCGAGGATAATGAGGACGCACATACTCCCCCAGCTCTACCCTCTACTCGTAGCCTTCGTGATCCTGAGGATTGGGGGAGCGATAATAGCCGAGGCCTCGCTGAGCTTCCTCGGTCTGGGTGACCCGACCCAGGAGTCCTGGGGCAGCATGATATACTGGGCCATGAACAGCGGCGCTATATCGAGCGGGAAGTGGTGGTGGATCGTGGCCCCCGGCCTCATGATAACGATCACGGTAGAGGCCACGGCCCTTATAGGGGTCGCCATAGAGGAGTTCGTCAACCCCAGGCTGAGGAGGGCCTGAGGAGGGCGCTTCAAGCCTCTGGCCCACGAGCCCTCCGAGGCTCTTGACCTCCACGACCCCTTCAGCCCTGCTCCTCAGCCCCCTCTCCTTGCTCACGGGGGCCAAACCGTACCCCTCCGCGAGGACTACGTAGGACGCGTCGTAGACCGCCACCCCTAGAGCCGGGTCCTCCTCGTAGACCCCTCTCGAGGCCGGCTGGAGACAGGGCTTCCATGTACCTCAGGACCTCGGCCAGTACCTCGACTAGTACAGCCGCCTTCTCAGCTCTTATAGCCCGGTGAAAAAGACCTCCTCCCACACGTAGTTAAGCGTTTCGTGGAAGGTCGGCCACTGGGCGTAGTTCCGCCCGAGTAGGTCTTGCCTCCTCTCCTTCGACGCGTAGAGCAGCGAGGGGGGTTTAATGGG
>NZ_JBMFLY010000056.1:0-5236 GCF_049970955.1 Thermogladius sp.
AGTAGAACCTCTGCCAGCCTCCTAGTCGAGCGGGTGACCAGGCTGCTTGCCGCAGCCTCGCGGAGGTCGAACCACCCCACCCTCCTCGCGTCTCCGCCGGGCCTCAGCTCGCCGCTCAGGGTCTCCGGGTCGAAGAGGACGTCTACTATCACGTAGTGGTACTTGACCCTGCCGTCGTCCCTCACGATCGACTCGGACACCCAGACTACGCCCACCGGCCTCCCCCTAAGCCCGGTCTCCTCCTCGAGCTCCCGGACAGCCGCCTCTAGTATTGACTCGCCGGCCTCGATCGCCCCGCCCGGAATGGACCACAAGCCCACCCCGGGAGGGTAGCCCCTCTCGACCAAGAGTATCTTCCCGTCCTTGACCACTACAGCGCCCACGGAGGCTATCGCGTACTCGGGGTACTCGCGGGGCAAAAGGACGCACCCCCGCGGCCTTTTTCGCAGCCTTGATAGGAGACTATTCCGTTCACAAAGGTAAAAACGGGTTAGCCTGGCGGCGCCTGCGGGCTTACTCCCTCTTGTAGGGCACTCCCACGTACTTCGGCGGCCGGGACTTACCGATGACCCCTGCCACGACTACTAGTGTAGCCACGTAGGGGATCGTGTTGAAGAGGTGTACCGGTATGATCTCCTTGAGCCACCCAATGTTTTTCATCCACTCGCCGAGAACCCAGAAGAACCCGAAGAGGAAGCTCCCCGCTATCCCGAGTATCGGGTTCCAGTTGGCGAAGTTTACTGTGGCCAGCGCTATGAAGCCCCTACCGGCCGAGATCTGCTTCGTTATCCCAGCGTTCCAGTCGATGCTCAAGAAAGCCCCTGCCAAGCCGGTGAGCGCCCCGGCTATTGCTGAGGCCGCCGTCTGGACCAGCTCGACTCTCACGCCTACGGAGTCGGCTGCCTCGGGGTTCTCACCGCAGGCTCTGATGGCGAGCCCGGCCTGCGTCCTGAACAAGAAGTAGTACGATAGGACGGCTATAACCACTGATGAGAGCGCTATGGGCGACAGCCCGAAGACCTTGGGGACTGTCAGCGATATGTCTATGGTGTAGTAGCCCGCAACGTGGAAGAAGGCTATAATCGAGTACGCCACGAACCCTGTAGCGAACAAGTTGACGCCGGTACCCGTCACTATCTGGTTACCCTTCAAGTAGGCTGATACGAACCCGTGGACTAGCCCCAGTAGAAGGCCCGTGGCCACGCCGGCGAGCACGCCGAGCCACGGGTTTGCGAAGAGGCTGTCCACGTATATGGAGGTGAAGGCCGAGATCAGCATGATGCCCTCTAGTCCGATGTTGGCTACCCCTGCCCTCTCGCCTATTATCTCGCCCGTAGCCGCGAGGAGTAGGGGTGTAGACGCGTTGAGGGTCTGGACAAACAGTTGCCAGAGCGTGGACCACTCCATCTACTTCCACCCCCTAGCCTTCCTGAGTATCAGCCTCACCAGGCCGGGTATCGAGAGCGTTACTATTATCAGGCCCTGTACCGTCTGGACCATCTCTAGCGGTACGTGCGCCTTGATCTGCATGTTCCTCGACCCCGCCTTCATGACCCCGATGAAGATAGAGGCGAACAGGATGCCCAGGGGGTGGTTGTTGCCTATGAGCGACACCGCTAGGCCGTCGAAGCCGAGGCCCATCAAGTTGCTCAAGCCAGTCGTTATCGCGTACGACGGCGGTCTACCGGAAACCTCGCACACGCCCGCCAAGCCCGCTGTCACTCCGCCGATTATGAAGGAGTAGAGCGAAACCCTACTCACGTTTATCCCACCGTACCTCGAGGCCACGGGGTTGTAGCCCACAGCTCTTATCTCGTAGCCTATAGCGGTCCTCCACAGCAGGATGTACGTGATCAAAAGTACTACTACCGACACTATGATGCTCGCTGAGAGCTCCGTCCCGCTGACCAGGAGGGGCAGCCTACCAGCCGGGGGCACGGAGACAGTCTTAGACGCGTCTAGAGGGTTTGGTATGACATAGACCCTCATGGTCTCGACTAGCCAGTAGGCTATCCAGTTCAGCATTATCGTCGACACGACCTCGTTCACGCCTCTGTAGGCCTTTAGCACCCCCGCTATCAACCCCCAGAGGACGCCGAGAGCTGCGCCAAGCGCGAACTCGAGGGGCAGGTAGAGGAAGGGTGGAAGTGCTATAACGCCGAACAGCACCGCGCCTAGCGCGCCCATGTACATCTGCCCCTCGGCGCCTATGTTGAACAGGCCTGCCCTAACACCGACGGCGAACGTTAGAGCCGTCAGCATTATGGGCGCTGCGAAGCTGAGGGTCATCTCCAGCCCGTAGGTCGTCGTGAGCGTCGGTACGAACAACTGGTGGTAGGCGTCCCACGGGTTGTACCCGCCGAGAGCCATGACCAGCGCGCCTACCAAAATACCGACTATTATAGCGACAACGACTTCGATGAACGAGAAGGCGTACTCTATGAACCTCGAGTAGGCCACTCTAACCACCCCTCAACTGCCTGGCCTGCTCGAGGGTGTAACCGCCCATCATCAAGCCCAGGAGCCTCTCGTCGGCCTCTTTCGCGTCTACCACGCCCATGAACCTACCCTCGTACATGACCGCGATCCTGTCGCTCAAGTCCATGACCTCGTCCAGGTCCGCTGAGACCAGGAGTATCGCCTTCCCTTGGTCCCTCATCTCGACGAGCTTCCTCCTCACGAACTCCGTTGAAGCGACGTCGAGGCCTCTCGTGGGGTTGGACGCCACGATGATCGAAGGGTTCTTCGAGAGCTCCCTCGCCAATACGAGCCTCTGCTGGTTACCGCCGCTGAGACTCCTAGCCGGGTTGTTGATGCTCCCCACCACGATCTCGTACTCCCTCACGAGCTTCGAGACGTGCTCGACTATCGCCTTCGTCTTCAGCAGCCCGAGGCGGTTTGTGAAGAGCCTGCTCCTCTGCAGACCCAGTATCCCGTTCTCGGCTACACTCATGTTTACAACTAGGCCCATCGCAACCCTGTCCTCCGGTATGTGAGACAGGCCCAGCCTATACAGCTCCTGGGGGGTCTTGTTGGTGACCTCCCTCCCGGACAACAGTACCTTGCCCCTATCGGCCCTGCGGAGGCCCGTTAGGGCCTCAACCAGCTCCTTCTGACCATTGCCCTCGACGCCCGCTATGCCGAATATCTCGCCTTTCCTCACGCCGAAGCTGACGCCCTTCACAGCCCACCCGCCCCTATCGCCCCTCACCCACAGGTCCTCGACGACCAGCACCTCCTCGCCCGCTTGAACGGGCCTCTTAGGTATTTTCAGGAAGACCTCTCTACCCACCATGAGCTTGGCCAGCTCCTCTGGGGTCGTCTTGCTCGTGTCGACTACCCCCGTGACAACGCCCCTCCTCAGGACGGTGATCCTGTCGGTGATCGAGAGGACCTCCTTCAGCTTGTGCGATATGAACACTATCGACACGCCCTGGTCTCTCAACCTCCTCAGGGTCTTGAAGAGCTCCTCTGTCTCCATCGGTGTCAGGTTCGTGGTAGGCTCGTCTAGGATTAGGACTCTCACACCCCTGTAGAGGATCTTGAGTATCTCGGTCTTCTGCCTGAGGCCCATGGGCAGCGACTCTGTCACGGCGTCTGGGTCGACTTTCAGCCCGGTCTCCTCCATGAGCTTAGCGAGCTTCTCCAAGCTCACCTCGCGCCTGCTCAAGCCCAGGAATACGTTCTCTTTAACAGTGAATACGGGGACTAGAGCGGGGTACTGCGCAACCATACCTATACCAAGCCGGAGCGCGTCGCTCGGGCTCGAGAAACTGACGGGCCTGCCGTACACTCTCACCACACCTCTTGTGGGCTTCAGGATGCCGGCCAGGATCTTCATCAGAGTCGTCTTGCCGGCACCGTTCTCGCCCAACAACCCGTGTATCTCCCCCTTCCTCAGCTGGAAGTCTACCCCTCTAAGGGCTACGGTACCGTCGGGGTAGACTTTCACTATCTTCTCCATCTCTACGACGTTCTCAAGTGGCAAGGCTCCACCTCGGGCTTACTAGTGGCTTATAATTGTAAACAGTCTTGTAGGATTATTTAAAAAAGCTTGTGATGATAGGTGGCCCTAACCAACGTTTAGGGCCTGCCTGACCTGAGCGATCTTAGCGGCGTCGAAGGGCACCATGTCCTCGATTTGCGCGAACGTTAGGTTGCCCACTTTCACTCCGGCGGGGTTGCTGATCAACTGGCTCCTCAGGTTGCTCACGGCGTCCCATATCCAGCTGGGTATCTGGCTCCTCATGGCCTGGACCTTCTGGATGATGTCGGTCGCGTTAACCTGCCTACCGGCCTGCTGGGCTATCTGGAGGAATGTCTGGAGGTCCTCGACGCTGCTTATGTCGACGCCCCTCACGCTGAGGCCTAGCTCGAGGACACCGCCGTACTGGCTTATCCTGCCCTCCCTGTAATCAATGGCCCTCTTAACAGCCTCGAAGACGCCTACGTCCACCCTCTTCTCCATGCTAGCTATCACGAAGCCCGGCGCGATCCAGTCCTGGTCGCTGTCGACACCTATCGCGAAGGGGGGACCATACTGCTTGCCCGCGGCCTTGCCCGCGGCCTCGGCCGCCTGTATTATGCCTAGGCCCGTCGCGCCGGCGACGTTGTAGACCACGCACGCTCCCTGGGCCAGCTGGGCCTCGGTCGCCGTCCTGCCCTTGGCTGGGTCGTTGAAGGAGCCGGTGTAGGTGTAGAGTATCCTCAGGGGCTTCACCTGCTGGCCGGTCTGCTGCGCGTAGACCTGCTCGCCGTACCTAATACCCCAGTAGTAGCCTGCCTCGAACTTGTAGAGGACTGGGATCTCCATGCCCAGGACTACGCCGACGGCCGAGCAGTTGTAGTAGTGGGCCACCATGCCCGCCAGCGCGCCCACGAGCGCGCTACCCTCGTGCTCCTTGAACAAGACGCTCAAGACGTTAGACCTGTTCACGTACGCGTCTATGATGGCGAACAGCTGGTTGGGGTACTCCTGCGCCACCTGGTCTACGGCGGACGACATCAGGAAGCCGACCGCTATTATCACGAGGTACTCGCCGCTACTCGCCAGCGTCCTCAGGTTCGGCAGGTAGTCCTGCTCCGTGACGCTCTGCACCTCTGTCACGTCTACGCCCAGCTCCTGCTTGGCCCTCATAGCTCCCATGTAGGCCATGTCGTTGAAACTGAGGTCGCCCCTACCGCCGATGTCGTACACTATGGCTATCTTGTACTTCGTAGCCGGAGTGGTCGTGGT
>NZ_JBMFLY010000057.1:0-5222 GCF_049970955.1 Thermogladius sp.
CGGGTCATGGACCTTGGAGCTATCTACCTCCGTGGATGAGGCCCGGTTGGTACCTTTGGTGGGCGGCACCGCAGGCAACACCCCCCGCGGCTTATTGGAGTAGGGAGGCCGAGCTACAGTACCTTGAGAGCCTCAAGAGCTACCTCCAGGAGACGCTTAGGAGAGTTGAGGAGAGGATAAACGAGCTCAAGAGCTCGAAGTGAACCCCCTTTTCTTCAGGAACTCCCGGAAAGACTCCTCTCCTAGGAGCCAGTTTAGCCTAGGCGAGTTTTTTATCAACTCCACCTCCCAGCCCCTCAGCGAGGGGCAGATGTAGCAGCCCAGCCTGTAGAAGCCCTGCTCGTATAGCGGGTTCAAGGGTACTCCCATTACTACGGTGGCGACCTGTAGGAGGAGCGTGCTCCACTGCTTGAGCGGGTAGGCGTAAGTGAGGTTGCCCCTGGCGAAGAACGGGGGCTTAGAGCTCCTGGACTCCGACTCGACGTCCCTGTCCCCAACTAACACGAGGCACTTTGTATCTCCCGCGCATACCTCTCTGTAGGCCTCCTCCAGCTTTGAGACCTTGAGCCTCGAACACCACCTGTCGGAGTGCTCTGGTAGCCCGTTGACTGGTAGAAGGGGCTTGAGCTCGAGCCTCTTCACCACTACGTCTAGCTTGAGCCGGCTGGAGACCTCCTCGACGAAGAGCTTGTTCTCCGGGAAGTCGACGTCGATGTCGACGAAGACGGGGCTCACCCTGCTCTTACCGAACAGCTTGAGCGCCAGGTAGAGCGCCATCGTGCTGTCCTTGCCGCCGCTCCACGGGACTAGGACGTGGTCGTAGTCGCCGAGACTCCTCACCCAGTCCAGGGTCGCCTCCACTAGCTTCGAAACGAACTCCCTGTTAGCCCTGGCCAAGTCCGCGATGTCCACGCTCTCGGGCCTACGCCCAGTGTAGGGCTCGACTCCGAGGTCGTCCCTTATCTTGAAGAACCCGGCCGGCTCACCCCCGCTGAACACGATATGGCGCCCGCCGAGGTCCCTCAACGCAATGTACCAGCCGGGCTCCAGCCCTATCACGCCTTTGGCAAACTCGGGGACCCTGAAGGCCATTATGTCGTGGTACACCTCGGGCTCCCCCACGACCGGCCTGGCGCCCGGCGTCGATGGGGCGAACTTGTACAGGCCGTTCTCGAAGTACAAGCGTAGCCGGAGCTTGGCGCGAGCCTTCTCGACCTCGTGGTGTATCTCCTCCAGCCTCATGTTCCTCACCCTGGCCTTCCCGACGACGTGGACTACGGTCGTAGGCGAGTACCGGGAGGGGAGCACACCGGACTCCGCGTCCTCCCTGTTGGCGATGTAGAGCTTGTAGAGGGCCCTACCGTCGAGCTCTTGGAGGCCCTCGGCGAGCGCTTCGCTGGACCTGACCCCGCCCAGCGAGACGACCTGTATCCCCCAACCCGGGTAGAACCTCTCCACTACGTGTTCGAGCGCGTCCTTGTCGCTGGAGGCCCTGGTGGCAATAATGTACATTGGCTTACTCATAGGCCTCTCTTCAACTCGTAGACTCCCTTCTCTAGTAAGCCCAGCCCGATCCTGAACTGGCACGCCCTACAGACCTCGTGCGAAGACGGCTCCCCGCATATCTTACAGGTCTTCACCTCCCCGACCTGCCTCTTCTCGCCGAGAAGGCGGACTATACTCAGGTAGCTGTTCAGCAGGCTGTTCTTAGTGCCGGGCTGGGCCTCCTCGAGCTCGTTGATCATCTTCCTTATCTTGAACCTGATGTTGAACTCGGCGTACGGGCACTTGTGGTACTCGGGCTCTATAAGCCCGTTCAGCAGCGCGTATATGCTGGTCTCCTTCTCCGTCACCTCTATGAACGGCTTTATTCTCCTCACGAACTTCTCGTGCGACGCTATGCCCGTGACGGGCGCGAGCCTGGCCAGTTTGTCTAGCGTGTCCTTCGCTAGGTTCATTATGAAGGTCTGGACGACGTCGTCCATGTTGTGCGCCGTCGCCAGTACTGTACCGCCCATCTCCCTCGCCACCTTGTTCAAGAGGTACCTCCTGAAAACCCCGCAGTAAGCGCACGGGAGGTAGGGGAGGCCCCTCCTCCTACCCTCCTCCACCATCTCGTCGAGCGTCATCCCGAAGTACTCTTTGAAGGAGGCTATCTTGTAGGGGACGCCCAGTCTCTCGTTTACTCTGAGGAAGTTCGCTATGGTGTACTCCCTGTACCCCCTTATCCCCTCGTCTACGATGAGGGCCGACACCCTCCACCCGGGGTTCTTCTTGGACATCTTCCACAGGAAGTAGAGTAGGGCCATCGAGTCCTTGCCGCCGCTGACCGCGACGACTATGTGCTCGGTCTTGCCCAGCATCCTGTACTTGCGTATCGTCTTCTTCACTTTCCTCTCAAAGTACTCGATGAAGTGCTGCCTGCAGTAGGCGGTCTTGTTGACCCTGTTTACGTACACCGCCGGCCTGCCGCAAAGGCTACACTTGGCCACTACCAGAGCCCTAGTAGAAGAAGGATTCGGAAAAAGGGGTTTAAAGAGACTACGGCCTCACGACTCTCCCAACGAGGTAGGCTATAGCCCCGTATATCAGGCCGCTAACGAAGGCCCCCAGTACTATCCACACCATGTAGTGCCACGGGTAGATGTCCCCGAACAACACTGCGTCGAGGGCCACGGCGGGGAAGGCCGCTAGGCCTCCGGCCAGTGACGAGGTCACGATCCCGTAGCTCCTGTAGGCCCCGGCGGCGTAGGCCACTTCGCTGGCTAGCCCCTGCGCAAAGCCGTAGACCAGGTTTGTCAAGCCGCCCGCTGTCGGTATGAGGCTCTCGATGAGAGCGGCTATCGTCTCCCCGAGGAAGGCGGACAGGGGCTTCCTTATGAGGACGGCCGCCATCGGGGCCGCCATGAACCACAAGCCGTAGGTCAGCAGCCTAGCCACCACGGGCCCGCCCACAGCTTTGACCACGTAGTAGGCCGTCCACCACGGTACGAACACCACGCCGAAGACGACGCCGACGAGCCCCAGCACTGTGTAGTCGATCGCCGTGTACCTCGTCTTCTTAGCCGCGAAGTACAGCGCCAACGCCGTGAGCACGACTATTAGCAGGGAGACCGACTCCAGTAACATGGAACCACCGTGTGGGTCTGATCTTAAAACCTGGTTATTAAGATTTCTATCACCAGGTTTTAATAAACCCGCTAACCAAACGCCTAGTCGCTGAGACACCACGGCAGTCGTCGGTAGCGTTATACGGGTGTCCAAATTGTAGGGATAGTTGAGCGCGCCTGAGGTCTCGGCTCGCGAGAGTAGCCGAGCGCCATGTGGTGTCGAACACCGGCGTGGCGAGGGGGTATAAGCACCTCGTGCTGGGCGGTTGCAGTCTAGGCCGGGTGGACCCCGGCCAGTTCGTCATGGTGAAGGTCGACGGCCACGAGGTGTTGCTGCGGAGACCCTTCACGGTCTACGACTACGACGAGGAGAGGGGGGTCCTGGAGATCCTCTACAAGGTGACCGGTAGGGGTACTAGAGCGATGGCCGAGCTACGGGAGGGCGACGTTGTCAGCGTACTCGGCCCGCTTGGGAGGGGGTTCCCCCTGGACTGCCCCGGTAAAGCGCTGCTCCTCGCGAGGGGTGTAGGGCTCGCGTCGCTCACGTACCTCGGTAAAAAGCTGAGAGAGGCAGGGTGTAGCGTGGTCACCGTGGGCAGTTTCAGAGGGCGCGGAGAGGACCTCGCCACTGGGAACAAGCTCGTCGAGGGATTCTCGTCCAGGGTCTACGTGCTGTACGACGAGGACGGCACCAGTAGCCTGGACAACGTCAGGAGGATCCTGTTCGAGGAGAACCCCTCGACGGTCTACACGTGCGGGTCGAAGAGGTTGATCAGGCTACTGAGGCAAACCCCCTTCAAGGCGTACGCCTCCGTAGAGGAGAGGATGGGCTGCGGGCTGGGTGCGTGCCTATCCTGCGTGGTGAGGACGGTCCACGGCTACAAGCTTGCGTGTAGAGACGGCCCTGTGTTCGACGTGAGGGAGTTGGAGGTGTAGTGGAGTGGGCGTCAAGCTGAGTGTCAGGATAGCCGGTTTGACGCTCAAGAACCCGGTCATGAACGCCTCGGGCACCTACGACCCGGTGGCCTACGAGCCCTTCGTCGACCCGGGTCAGCTGGGAGCGGTGGTGTTGAAGAGCGTCACACTAGAGCCGCGAGAGGGCAACCCGCCCCCCAGGATACACGAAGTCCCCTGCGGGCTCCTCAACTCGATAGGGATACCGAGCGTAGGCGCTAAAGCGTTCGTCGAGGAGAAGGTCCCGGCCCTGAAGAAGTACAGGGACGCCGTCTTCATCGCGAGCGTAGCGGGCTTCACGCCGAGCGAGTACGCCATGGTAATAGAGGTCCTCGAAACCGCTGGCGACTTGATAAGGGCGTACGAGGTCAACCTCTCGTGCCCCAACCTCGAGAAGGGGGGTAGGAGCTGCGCGCTCAGCGAGGACTGTATAAGGGAGGCTACGCGGCTCGCGGCTTCTAAGACCAACAAGCCGGTCATAGTGAAACTAGCGCCCGACGTAACGGACATCGCGGCCATGGGTAAAGCCGCTGTTGAGAGCGGCGCCGACGCCCTGACGGTAGGCAACACCTACCGAGCTATGGCCGTGGACCTGAGGACGAGGAGGCCCGTCTTCGCCAACGTCGTGGCGGGCTACTCGGGCCCCGCGATCAAGCCCCTGACCCTGAGGGCCGTTTACGAGACGGTTAGGGCTGTAGACGTACCAGTTATAGCGAGCGGCGGGGTGATGACCGCTGAGGACGCCCTCGAGTACCTTCTCGTGGGTGCCAAGGCTGTACAGGTCGGTACCGCTAACTTCGTGGACCCGAGGGCGATGCTAGAGGTCGTTAGAGGTATCGAAAAGTTCCTGGAGGAGAACGGTATCGACGACGTGAACAAGTTCATCAACAGCCTTGTCACAGAGTGAGGCCCCTTACAGGCCCAGGAAGCTCTCGAGGAGAGCCTCCTCGCGCTGGAACTCCGGCCTCGGGACCTCCCCGACTATGCGCTCCTCGTTGAGAATACAGACTCTGTCCGAGACTACGAGTATCATTTGGCCGAGCTCCTCTCTGAGCTTTCTAACCGTCTTGTTCACCTCCATAGACTCCACCACGACTCGGAGCTCTCAGCGGTATAGGAGCCTGAACTCCCGCTTGACCCTCCTCAGACTGAAGCCCC
>NZ_JBMFLY010000058.1:0-5169 GCF_049970955.1 Thermogladius sp.
GGGTGAGAGCTACCTGGTGCTCTCTCTCGAGGGCGGCGGCCCGGGGTTACAGTAAGGGTTACAGTAATATAGCTCGGGGGCAGATTACGAAGTTGGGTGGAGGCGTTGTTGAAGTCCCAGATCATACACCCCGAGCTCCTATACGAGCTGTCTAAGCTCGGGCACACAGACGTGTTCGTCATCGCAGACGCGGGGCTCCCCATACCACCCGGCAAGAAGAGGATAGACCTAGCGTTCGCGCCGGGTAGACCGGGCTTCCTGGAGGTCTTGGAGGTGGTGTTGAGGAACGTGGTGGTCGAGAAGGCAGTTCTAGCCAGCGAGATAAAGGACCGGAACCCCGAGGTGCACAAGAGGGTACTCGATTTGATCGAGGCCAACAAGGCGTCGTGGAAGAACTTCGAGCTGAAGTACGTGCCCCACGAGGAGTTCAAGGCCGTATACGTGGCCTCGTCCAGGTTCGTGGTGAGGACAGGCGAGTACACGCCGTACTCTAACATAGCCCTAGTCGCCGGCGTCCCCTTCTAGGAGTGGGGCCGCAGCCCACCTTGGGTGCTACATTTAGTAAAAAGAGCTAAACGTATATATCGCACGAGTTTATAGAGTTATTTCAAGTCTGTCAACGTGAGCTTCATGATAACAGTCCTCGGTAGTATACACGTGGACTTCGTAATCAGAGTTAAGAGGTTCCCCCACCCGGGCGAGACAATACTCGGGCACGGGTTCACGATACTCCCCGGAGGTAAAGGCGCCAACCAGGCCGTGGGATGCGGCAGGCTAGGGCTAAAGACCTTCATGGTGGGTAAGATCGGCAGGAGCTTCCGCGCGATGCTCGTCGACAACTTCAAGTCGAACAACGTCGACACCTCCTACATCGCGTTCTCCGACGAGCTCGAGACCGGTGTAGCTGTTATCTACGTCAACGACGAGACGGGCGAGAACATGATCGCCGTTGACCCTGGAGCGGACTACGCTTTGTCGAGAGAGGACGTAGACAGAGCCGAGCCGGCTCTCTCCGCGTCCAGGGTGTTCCTTACTCAGCTTGAGATACCTCTGGGGGTCGTCGAGTACTCGCTCGCGAAGGCGGGCGAGTACGTTGACTACGTGGTGTTAAATCCCGCCCCCGCGAGCAGTTTGCGAGGAGAGGTCTTGAGACACGTAGACGTTATCACGCCCAACAGGTCGGAGGCCTCGCTGCTCACAGGTGTAAGAGTCACCGACGTAAAGAGCGCGGTGGAGGCTGGCCGGAGGCTGATTGAAATGGGTGTAGAACACGTGGTTGTGACGATGGGGTCCGAGGGCGCAGTCCTCGTCGCGAGAGACTACGCACTTTTGTTCCCGGCTTTCCGAGTGAGCGTCGTGGACACGACTGGTGCGGGGGACGCGTTCAACGCCGGCCTGGCGTACGGCCTGGCCACAGGCCTCTCCCTCCCGGAGTCCGTGAAAATAGGCGTCGCGGCAGCTGCTATAAAGGTGACGAAACCGGGCGCCCAGACTGGGCTGCCGTGGAAGGCCGACCTAGACGTCTTCGCCCAGAGGAGGGAGTTCCAGGAGTACGAGCCGGTCGTGGTGGCCTAGATGAGCACACCCCCCGCGGTCAAAGCCGTCAACTTGACCAAGACTTTCCCGGGCGTCGTGGCCCTAAACAACATCGACTTCGACGTCATGTACGGCGAAGTCCACGCTGTAGTGGGGCAGAACGGGGCCGGGAAGTCTACGCTCGTCAAGGTGCTGAACGGTATATACCCCCCTGACAGAGGCGAGATCTACGTCGACGGGAGGCAGGTGAGGATCAGGAGCCCGGCCGACGCTAAGAGGCACGGTATTACTCTTGTACACCAGGAGATCATGGTTTACCCGAACCTCACAGTAGCGGAGAACATATTCGTGTCAAAGCTGTCGCGCGGCCGCGCATCCGGCTTCGTTGTAAGTAGGAGGGAGCTGGACGACTACGCCTCGAAGTACCTTAAGATGGTCGGCTTGGACGTCGACCCCTCTACGAAGTTAAGAGACCTAGGGGTTGGGGAGCAACAGCTGGTGCAGATAGCTAGGGCGCTCGCGGAGGACGCAAAGGTGATCTGCCTCGACGAGCCAACAAGCGCCCTCACACCCGGCGAGGTGGAGAGGCTGTTCAGCGTGATAAGAGACCTGAAGTCGAGGGGGAGGGCTATTGTATACATAACGCACTACATCGACGAGGTCTTCAGGATCGCCGACAGGGTCACCGTGCTACGCGACGGGGTGAAGGTAGCCACTAAGAGGGTCTCGGAGACCAGCGCGTCCGAGGTGGTCTCGCTCATGCTGGGGAGGAGCCTATCAGAGTTCTACACCTATAAACCAGCCGTCGAGACCGCAGGGCCCCCCCTGTTAGTAGTCAAGAACCTGAGCACGCAGCCGACAAGGCCTTCCGAGGTGCCTCTCAGGAACATCAGCTTCGAGTTGATGAGGGGCGAGGTACTGGGGGTCCTAGGCCTCCTAGGCTCTGGTAAGACCGAGCTCGCCAAGTCGCTTATCGGTATGCAGAGAGTGGTCTCTGGAGAGGTGTGGGTCGAGGGGAGGAGGGTGGAGATAAGGAGCCCTCTCGATGCCGCGAGGCTGGGGATCTTCTACCTCCCCGAGAACAGGAGGTTGGAGGGCATAGTCCCTCTCATGAGCGTAAAAGACAACATCCTACTGCCGTCAATAGACCTAATCGCGAGGTTCGTCAGGAAAAGAGTCCTAGAGGAGGCCATAGCCAGCGACTGGGTTAGAAGGCTCAACATCAAGACGCCCTCCTTGTACACGAAGGTGTCTAACCTGAGCGGGGGGAACCAGCAGAAGGTGGTCATAGCCAAGGCCCTGGCGCGCAGGTCTAGGATACTCATATTCGACGAGCCTACGATGGGCATAGACATCGGCGCTAAGGTGGAGATCAGGAGGATCATTGCCAGACTGTCCGAGGAGGGACACTCGATCATCCTGGCCACCTCCGACGTCGACGAAGCCCTCACGCTCTCCGACAAGATCCTCGTCTTGTACAAGGGGGAGGTCAAGGGTTATTTACGTAGAGGAGAAGTAAGTAGAGACAAGGTCGTGAAGTTAATGTCCGGCTACGGGGGTTGAGCCGTGGGCTTAAAAGGGGCTAGCCTGTCAACCCTTGTGAGGAGGTTTCTGTCTCTCGAGGAGTCCAAGCCGCTCGTTGCGCTGGTAGTCCTGTACCTCGCCTCAGCGGTGATCTCGCCCTACTTCCTAACGGTCTACAACCAGAAGATCCTTCTACTACAGGCCTCGCCACTGGTCATGCTCGCCCTTGGCGAGTCCATGATCATCGTGATGGGGAGTATCGACCTCTCGCCCGGCTCGACCATGGCACTCGCAGGCCTAATAGCCGCACTCGCGAGCAACGTTTACGGGTTCCCCGTAATACTCAGTGCGTTGATCGGAGTTGGAGTGGGCGCCTTGATCGGCCTCGTCAACGGTCTTGCCGTGACCAAGGCGAAGATCCCGTCCTTCGTCGCGACGCTCGCCTCTATGGTCGCCGCGAGAGGCCTTGTCCTCCTCGTCACGGGCGGGACGTCTATATACGGGCTAGTGGGCTACGAGTGGCTCACCGACGAGACAGCCGGCCTCGCCAACATGGTCTGGCTGTTCATCGCCTTCACCGCCTTAACGTACTTCATACTGAAGAAGACCACGCTGGGCTTGAAGGTCTACGCTATAGGCGGCAACGAGGAGGCTGTGAGGTACTCTGGGTTGAACGCGGACAACGTAAAGATCGCCGTGTTCACGATAGCGGGGTCTTTCTACGCCATCGCCGGCCTGATGATGAACGCCAGGCTCCAGGCCGCCTACCCGTGGACAGGCTACGGTAGCGAGCTGGACGCAATAGCGGCCTCGGTGCTAGGCGGCATACAGCTCACAGGCGGTGTCGGTTCGCCCGTGGGCTCGTTCATAGGAGCCTACATACTGACATTAATATCAAACATACTCATCCTCCTCGGAGTGAACCCGTACCTCCAGTGGGTGGTCAAAGGCTTCATACTAGGTGTAGCGGCCCTCACGCTGACCCGCGGGCTACGCTACGTCAAGTGAGGCTACCTCGGTAAACACGTATTCTATTTTCTGTAAGTACGAACACGTGTTCAAGTTAGACTTATATACTACCAAGATAAACTAGATACTCAAAGTGCGACAGTTGAGTCCTATGGGTAAGGCTCTGTCTAAAACCATAACCTACGTCATTATAGCTATTGTCGTCATCGCCGTTGCCGGCGGGCTCGCGTACTGGTACTACAGTAGCCAGAAGCCCTCTGGGATCAAGGTAGGCCTCTTCATAAGCAACCTGGGCAACCCGTACTTCGCGCTTTTACGCGACGGCGCTCAAGCGGCTGTCAACGAGCTCAAGAGCAAGGGGGTCAACATAGAGATGGTGGTCTACGACGCTAAGGACGACCCCTCGCTCCAGTCCAACCAGATAGAGACGGCTGTGGGCCAGAGGTTCAGCGCCCTCGTCGTCAACCCCACGGACATACAGGCCATCCAGCCGTCGCTGAGCAAGGCTAAGAGTGCTGGCATACCTGTCGTTACGACTGACCGTGACGTCGCCGACAAGACCCTGAGGTTCGTCTTCATCGGTACCGACAACGTTAAGGGCGCTGAGCAGGCGGCCAACGCGCTGATCCAGGCCCTCACAGAGAGCGGTAAGCCGACCCCGTGGAAGGTCGTGATACTCAACGGTATCCCGGGCACTACCGCCGCCATTGACAGGAACAAGGGCTTCCACAACGTCCTAGACCCGCTTGTATCGCAGGGTAAGGTCGTGATCGTCGCGGAGGAGGTGGCCAACTTCAGGAGGGACGAGGCCCTGAGCAAGATGGAGTCGATACTAGCCGCCAAGAAAGTGGACGCGGTGATAGCGGCTAACGACGAGATGGCGCTCGGCGCTATACAGGCCATCAAAGGGGCCGGGCTCACGCCGGGCAAGGACATCATAGTAGTGGGCTACGACGCCATCCCAGACGCCGTCGCCGCCGTGAAGGCGGGTGAGATGTACGCCACGATAGCCCAGTCGCCCTTCCTACAGGGCTACTGGGGTATCCTGGCCGCGTACTACAGGGTCACCCAGAACTGGAACCCGCCCGCAGACTGGATCCCCACACCGACCGTCGTGGTGACGAAGGCCAACGCCGACAC
>NZ_JBMFLY010000059.1:0-5165 GCF_049970955.1 Thermogladius sp.
AGCTCGATAAGTTCCCTGACCCTCTGTATGATGTGCTTCATGCCCCCGATGTCTTCGTAGGTAACGCGCGGCAGCCTGTAGGTCTCCATCGGCTTCTCCGAGATCGTTACTATCGTGTCCTTCGTCACCACAACAGGCCCCTTCGGCTTAGTGTATATCACCTTGAACGGTATGGTCTGCCCCAGGACGGGCACTACTACTATGTCCTCTTCAATGAGCGGGCGGTTGAGCAACTTGTTCTTCACGAAGTCCGCTAGTTGAGAGTCTGGTGGAGCGTAGTACTTGCTTGGCGCCAGTTTTATCGAGACAGCGTTAGCAGCCTCTGTTTTCTCCACAATTACGAGGTCTCCTATCTTTACACCAGCGTTTTGTCTAGTTGTGTTGTCTATCCTTATGACTCCTAGCCCCCTGTCCTGGGGCTTACTCTCCATTACTCTGACCACGGTCCTCCTCTTACCCTCGATGATCACGATGTCCCCGTTCATCAGGCCTGTTCTCTCGAGTACCTCCGGGTCTACTCTACCAATACCCTTTCCCACGTCTTTGGGCTCGGCCTCTAGAACCCGCAGTGTGAGCTTGACTCTCTCACTCGACATTTAGGTAGCACCGCCTCCCGAGAGATTTTATGATGTAGGGTCCTTATAGGTGCATCAGCGGGAAAAACTAGAATACACTGGAAGACACGCTTAGAAGGCTAACTTGGCACTTCAGCTAACTCTGTGCACGATCTCCACTTCTACCTGGCTGACGCCCGGGACGCTCGACACCGTCTCCTCTAACTTCTCAGTGCCCCCCTCGGTCTGTTCAGGCATGAATATGTAGAGCCGCAGGGCGTTCAACCCGAACGCGATTGGCTCGATATCGTACCCTTTGAGCTCGTAGCCTTCGGGCAGCGCCTTCTCAATCCTCTCTTTCAGCTCCTCCGGTTTAGTCTCGACATCCTCGGGTAGCACTTTTAGAACGACCAGTACCCTCGCCATATACACCACCTAAGGCCCCCTGAAGCCACAACTAGGGCACTCGTAAGGGATGCCCAGCTGGCGACAACGCTTACAGCGCCTTATAATAGCCTTCCCGCAGTTTGGGCAAAAGAACTCCACGCCGTGCTCGTGGGGCATCATCGGTCGGTGACAACTGCTACATACAGGCGTCGTCGCTGGCTCGTGTATGGATATGTTTAGCGATGTAAGCATGTACTTTGACGCCATGTTGTATCACACTAATCCATTCATATCAACATTTAAACAGTTTAAAAACATACTTGTCACTGGCCTGTGGAACATGGCGGGAGAAGATTACAAGCAGGTCGTGATAGTCAGAAGCGACCTCAACATGAGCAGGGGGAAGTTAGCCGTCCAAGTAGCCCACGCCTCTCTAATGGCAGCATTCGAGGCGTACAGAGAGCGTAGAGAGTGGTTTACGGCGTGGTGGGAGAGCGGGCAGAAGAAAGTCGTGGTCAAGGTGAGTAGTGAGGGTGAGCTTATCGAGCTCTACGAGAAGGCTAGGCAGCGGGGGCTGCCGGCGTCTCTGGTAAGGGACGCTGGCTTAACGGAGCTGCCGCCCGGCACGCTGACAGCTGTCGCTATCGGGCCTTGCCCAAGTAAACTAGTAGACGAACTCACAGGAGGCTTAAAACTCCTTTGATCAAGAGGTACGTCAACGTACTCGACTTCGTGCTTGACATAGCCTACTTGGTCACCGAGAAAGGTCTACACGCCGAGTACTGCCAGACCCCCTCCTCCTTCCACGTACAAGAAGTGCTCGACAGAGGCGTTCTGACCGAGAGGGGGGAGTACGCTGTTCTAGAGGTGAGGAAGAGGGGGCTAGACACGTACGAAGCCTTGAGGATAATGTCGAAAGAGGCGGGTATCCCCCTACAGAACTTCCTCGTCCTGGGATTGAAGGACAAGGACTCGACCAGCGTCCAGTACGTCTTCGTTAAACGAAGTTTACTTCCCGAGAACTTCAGCTTGGAGAGGGGCGGCGTCGAGGCCAGAGTTGTAGGGTTCAGCAGGGGCAAGCCGAGCAAATCGGCGCTGTTGGGGAACCGGTTCAAAATAAGGTTCGAGACCTCCCACGAGTCAGATTACCAACTCGCGAAAGAGATAATGAGACTCGTGGTAGAGCATGGCCTTCCTAACTACTACGGTTACCAGAGGTTCGGGGTTAAGAGGCCTGTGACCCACTTGTTGGGCAAGGCCGTCCTCGAAGCCGACTCGGCGTTCTTCGCGAAGACGCTGCTCAGCGACACTACGCCGTTAGAGTCGGAGAAGAGCGTGCTTAGTAGAACTCTCATGAAGTTCGACGACAGCTTGCTGTATGAAAAGATGTGCTACGAGATGCCTCCTCTCGAGGACTGCGGGCTCGCCCTCAATAAGAAGTTGCGGAACCTTTACGTAGACGCTTACGTATCCTACCTTTTCAACAGGTTACTCACGAGGTTGATAGATTCGAACAAGGGCTCCCTACCCGACACCAAGATACCGACGCTGGGCTGCGATAGAACGGCTTACCAGCAACTTTTGACTGAGGAAAAGCTCGAGCCGAGAAACTGGGGGCTGGTCAAGTGCTGGTACAGAGACAGCGTTATTAGGCCCGCCGACCCCTCGGTGAGCAGGGAGGGGAACACCCTCGAGATATCCTTCACGCTCCCGAGAGCGGGTTACGCCACCATTGTCATAAGAGAGCTCTTCAAGGAGAACTTCTTAGTCCAGCAAAACCGGTGACAGCACCTCTACGGCCCAGAACTCCCGAGGCCTGCGACCTGGCTTAAAGCGGGTTCGCGGCCGTCATTCAAATGTTATCTTTATGTCCTTCCCTAGAATAGTAGATATGAACCTCCTGTACTTCTCCTCCTTCCCCTTTAGGTACTTCCTGTCTCTCCTCGGGATCCTTACCACCATCTGCTCGCTCCCGTCAGGAAGCCAGAGCGTGTTGATCCCGAGTATGGTCGCGGGGTAGAGCAGTTGCTCCATCAGCTTCTTGACGCCTTCGCCCTCCAGGAGTACTTTAGCGCTCTTCCCTAACCTGGAAGACAGCTCCTTGGCTATCTTGTCGAGACTAACCTTATCCCAGTCGCCCTTCAAGATGACTATGACCTCGTCCCCGAAATCAAAGGACTTGATATAGTTGCCTGTCCTGAGCTCCTTGAGGTCTTCCTCCAGCTCCATCAACGCCTTCATTATAGGGATCTCTTCCCTTGCGACCTCCCCCGACTCCACCTTGCGCTGGCAGTTCGGGCACAGCACACCGCTTTTAACACATATCCTGTCTAGCGGGTACTTCACTAGGAACATCACCAGGTCTACGCTTAATCATAATGAGAGATTCTTTAATTGATTTAAATATATTGGTGTCGGTCGCCGACCGCGCTACTCTTTCACGAGGATCAGCGCAGAGAGCGGGCTGACACGAATCTTGTTGACGACTACGGCCTGATAACCGGCCGGGTAAACCACTCTCCAAGCCCCTTCGGGTAGCTGAACCTCGTGGTCTATTAGGCCGTTATTCGCTATCACTAGGACTTCGTCGTTGTATCCTCGAGTGTACACTAGCAAGTCATCGCTCGAGTACAGTACACGTATGATACTCGTGTTGAGCCCTGGTAGAGTGTGCTTAAGGGTCGTTAAGTACAGGTAGTGGTTGTAGACCTCGGGTATCAGTTGATCCCACTGGATGGGGTACCTCTGCTCGTCGAAGTGGTTTTTGTCGCCCAGAGCACCTCTCTCGTCGCCCTGGAATATCACTGGCATGCCCGGCATAGTGAACTGGAGCACGGTTAGTAGTTTGAGTCTCTGTATAGACTCGTAACTGGGCTTATCGCCCAGTCTGCCCCCGCCGAGGTCCGTCAGAACGCGCGATGTGTCGTGGCTGTCGACCACGTTGAAGCCCATACCCGCTACGTTAACACCTATGGAGGCGTAGAAGACCGATAGAGCCTCGGCTGCCTGGGTACCAGTTATCCTACCACTACTGAATGCGAGGAGAATCCCTCTGCCAAGCGAGTAGAACATAAGCGAGTCGAATAAATCTCCTTTGAGCCAGGAGGGGTCTAAGTCCCAGATCTCGCCGACGATGTAGGCTTGGGGGTACTTGCTCTTAACGAGAGCCCTCAACTCCCTGAAGAAGTCCTTCGCGCCGAGGAGGTCTGTCGGGGTGTCTATCCTCATCCCGTCGAAGCCGAAGTCCATCCAGTAGAGCGCCACGTTCAGCAGGTAGTCCCTCACCTCCGGGTTGGTGGTGTTCAACTGTGGTAGACTGCCGAAGCCCCACCAGCACCTGTAGGCCGATGAGTCTCCGAGCTTGAACGGCCACTTGTAGATCGTGAACCAGTACCAGTACTTGCTCGAGGGGCCCTTTTCGTAGACGTCTAGGAAGGCCCAGAAGCCTATGCCGACGTGGTCCGGTACGAAGTCGAATATCACCCGTATGCCTAGGTCGTGTGCCCTAATTATCAGGTTCCTGAGGTCCTCCTGCGTCCCGTACTTGGGGTCTACAACCAGGTAGTCGTAAGTGTCGTACCCGTGGACGCTACCCGAGAGGAAGATGGGGTTTAGGTATATCATGTCCACCCCCAGGCTCTTTAAGTAGCCTAGCTTCATGGTGATGCCCTTCAAGTCACCGCCGAAGTACTGGTGGCAGCAGTGCAGCGGCGTTATAGGGTCACTCCAGTTCGAGAAAACGGGTCTCGACGTGGAGAAAGCGTTCAGCCACAACTCGTCTGTCCTGTTCGCTAGGAGGTCGTTCGTTGGGTCTCCATTGTAGAACCTGTCGGGGAAGATCTGGTAACCGACCGAGCCGACCACCCACCTCACCTGCGGGAACCTGTCGACGCCGTCGAAGTTGAACAGTGGCCTCTCAGTGGTGTTGTACAGGTAGACTCTCCGACCTTCACTCGTCGCGAGCACAAAGTAGTACTCGAAGGGGCCTACACCGTCGACCCTTGCGTACCACATCTCGTACCCGCTCCACTTGAGCTGTCTCTTCATCTCTATTGAGGTCCCGTTGACGACGACATAGACGCTCGAGTAGGTCCCCGCGGGTGTCGTCAATCTCAGTACTACCCCACCGTCTGCCACGGAGAGGAACGCCGGGTCGGCCGGGTTGAACACAGCGCTCGATCCCCCGCTACCCAGGTATTCCTCCACCGGGAAGGTCGTAGCGCT
>NZ_JBMFLY010000060.1:0-5065 GCF_049970955.1 Thermogladius sp.
GCGCTCGAGGCCGTCGAGGAGTTCAAGAGGAGGGGCGTCTCCATGTACGCCGAGACCTGCCCGCACTACCTGGTCCTGTCGGCGGACGACTACGAGAAGTACGGCCCCCTAATCAAGGTGAACCCGCCTATAAGGGGGAGGGACCACGCCGAGGCCCTGCTCCGCGCGGTGAACAGCGGGCTGATCGACACCGTTGGCAGCGACCACGCGCCCCACGCTCCCGAGGAGAAGAGCGGGGACATATGGTCGGCGGCCTCGGGTATGCCCGGTGTCCAGACGCTGCTCCCGCTCATGCTCGACCTGGCGCTCAGGGGCTTCATCGACGTGAGGCGGATACCCCTACTAATGGCGAGGAACCCCGCCAAGCTGTTCAAGCTCTGGCCGTGGAAGGGCGAGATAGCACCCGGTAGCTCCGGGGACCTCGTCGTCGTAGACCCGAGAGAGGAGTACGTGGTCAGGGAGGAGGACCTGTACTACAAGCACAAGCTGTCCCCCTACATAGGCTGGAGGCTCAAGGGGAGGGTGAAGTACACGATACTGAAGGGGGTAGTGGTGGCTAGAGACGGAGTCGTGGAGGGAAAGCCGGTGGGCTCCTGGGTCAAGCCGGTCCGGTGAGCGGCGTACTCTTGAATAAATTAGACTTATTTTATTGTCCAAAAACGATTCTAACACGTGGGTGGTCTGATGACGGGCGTCTCGCGTAGGAGCAGGGCGATCAAGACCTCGCCTCACAGGGTCCTCGTAGCTCTTGCAGACCAGCTGAGGAGGAGCGGGAGGAGGGTCATAGACTTCACGGCGGGGCAGCCCGGCCTACCGCCGGACGCGAGCGCGCTGGCCGAGTTCATAGAGTTCATGTCGAAGAACACGTTCACGGCCTTCCGCTACGCCCCCACCCAGGGGCTGCCGGAGCTGAGGGAGGAGATAAGCGCCGACCTGAAGAAGTACGGGGGCGTCGACGTCCCGCCCGACAACATCGTGGTCACGTCCGGGGGGATGGACGGCATCATCCTCTCGCTGTACGCTACCACGGACCCCAACGACAGAGTCCTGCTCCTAGAGCCCTGCTACAGCATGTACTGGGACACCCTCACCTTCCTCGGCTTGGAGGCCGAGTGGTGTAGCGAGAGCGTCGACACAGGGTTCCAGCCGAGCGTGGACTGTATCCTGGACAAGATCAAGAAGGTCAAGGCCGTCCTCTTCGCCAGCCCCGACAACCCGACCTCGAGGGTTATAAGCAGGGAGGTCGCGAAGGCGATTGCCGAGGAGGCCTCGAGGAGGGGCGTCTGGATACTCTACGACGTGGCTTACAAGCACCTGGTGTACGAGGGGGAGCACGTCTGGTTGGAGAAGTACGTGGAGAACCCCGACGTGCTCGTTAACATCGGCAGCTTCTCGAAGGACATCGCGATACCGGGCGGCAGGCTCGGCTACGTTTACACGTTCAACAAGGAGCTAGCCCGCGAGATGGTGAAGCTCAAGGGGATACTCGGCATCGTGGCCCCGGTACCGATGCAGTGGCTCGCCACAATTTACCTGAGGAAGGGGTATAAGGAGAAGTACCTCGAGTACGTCCTCCCGATCTACAGGAGGAGGAGGGACGCCGCCTACGAGGCTGTGAGAAAGTACCTCCCCAGGGCGAGGGTCGTGAAGCCCACCGCCAGCATGTACGTGTTCCCAGACCTCTCCAGCTACCTGGCCGAGATGAAGGTCAGCGACCTCGACCTGGCCGTCAAGCTAGCGGAGGAGAAGGGCGTAGTCGCGTTGCCGGGCTCCATATTCGGCCCGTCCGGGGCCAACCACTTGAGGATAACCTTTGTCACCAACGACGAGAAGACCATTGAAGAAGGGATCAAGCTCATAGGGGAGTACCTGGGCGAGGCCTAGTGTCCGCCTACGCCGTTAAGGGGGTCTACCCCGTCAGGCTGGAGAGGAACTCCGTCGTCCCAGACGCCATCGCTACCGCCGTGCTCGAGAGGGGGCTGAGGGGAGGGTTGGTGCTGGCGATAGGGGGCTTGAAGCACGCGGAGCTCGGCGTCTACGACAGGGGGGCCGGCAGGTACGTTGTACAGACGCTCGACGCTGCCGCGGACGAGACGCTCGAGGTGGCGCCGATGCTGGGCAACTACCTTGTGACGAGCAGCGGCCACGTCTCGGTCCACCTCCACGTCAACCTGGCGTGGCGTAGGGGTAGCGCCGCCGGCCACCTGGTCAGCGGTCTAGTCGACCCGTTTCTAGAGGTGTTCCTCGTAGAGGTCGGCGACGTGGTGAGAGAGGTCTTCTTCCACAGGGACGTCTAGCCTCATGTACGTCTTCACCACCTTCACGGAGAGCGGCTACAGGAAGCTGGCCTCCTTTATTAGGCGTGCGCGCGGGTCGGTTGCCGTACCAATCCCGGGCTCCCTGTGCGAGGACGCCCGCCGACTAGGCCCGGACAGCCTGAGGGAGAGGGGGGTCCCCGCGAGCATCGCGAGGGTCTGGCGGCCCGTCCTCGGCCTGCTCGCCTCCACTGACACGCCGCGCGTCGAGTGCTACCTCGGCGAAGTGGACTTCGAGGAGGCCAGGTACAGGGCCGTCGATGTGGCCTCCCTCATCATTAGAGCCGACGTGTACGGGGTAGCCGACTTGGAGGAGTGGGTGCGAGTGTTCAGGAGAGACGCCCAGCCGGTGCGGGAGTTGGGGGAGTTCACGGTCGTTGACGACTACGTCAAGGCCTACGCGACCCTCAAGGCGAACCCCGGCGCCCACTACACCGCCCTCGAGGAGGTCGTCCCCACGCCCTTCGACCTGCTCACCCTACTCGCGCTAGGGGAGCTGAGCCGGGACTTGTTCGGTAGGCTCGTGGAGTTCTCCCTGAGGTACTTCAACGACTACCTGTTGAGGTCCGTGAACCTGACGAGGGCCTATCGGAGGCTCGTC
Source organism: Thermogladius sp. (assembly GCF_049970955.1). NCBI lineage: Archaea > Thermoproteati > Thermoproteota > Thermoprotei > Desulfurococcales > Desulfurococcaceae > Thermogladius > Thermogladius sp. The sequence continues at coordinate 2,917 of NZ_JBMFLY010000060.1, forward strand.
GGGGACCGGGAGTACATGGACTTCCTCGCCTCGCACAACATACCGGTCTTCAAGTAGATATATACGTATATGTGTAGCACTTGTTAACTAGGGGGTGCTACATGCCAACCTCACTACCTAGAGGGGTATCCGAGAGGGTCGTCGAGGTCCTTAGGAGGTATGCCGACAGGGAGCACCTGGAGAGGCTCCTCGCGATCCCGGACCCCCGCCTCCACAGCTGGGTCGCAGACGTGGCGGAGACCGCCGACCCGGAGAGGATCTACGTCAACACGGGCTCGCCCGAGGACTTGGAGTTCATAAAGAGGCGTGCCCTAGAGAACAGGGAGGAGCTCCCTACGAAGTACAAGAACAAGACCGTGCACTTCGACGGGCCGTACGACCTGGCGAGAGACAGGGAGAACACGAGGATACTGGTCCCGCCAGGGCACAGTATAGCCATGGTGAACACGCTCGAGAGGGAGAGGGGCCTAGCCGAGATCAGGGAGCTCTTCAAGGGCGTGATGAGAGGGAACACGATGTACATCGGGTTCTACTGCTTCGGGCCGAGGGACTCGCCGTTCTCCCTCTACGGGGTCCAGATAACGGACTCGGCGTACGTGGCCCACAGCGAGAACATACTGTACAGGGTCTGCTACAGCGTGTTCGTGGAGAGGGGCGACAAGCTGAAGTACATGAGGTTCCTGCACGCGACCGGTGAGAGGAACGAGCTGGGCTGGAGCAAGAACGTCGAGAAGAGGAGGATATACATAGACCTCGACGACAACATAGTCTACAGCGTGAACACCCAGTACGCCGGGAACACGGTGGGCCTGAAGAAGCTCTCGCTCAGGCTGTGCGTGAACCAGGGCAAGAAGGAGGGGTTCCTCTGCGAGCACATGTTCATAGTCGGGGTCAAGGGGCCGGGGGGCCGGGTGACGTACGTGACGGGCGCCTACCCCGCCGGCTGCGGCAAGACGTCCACCGCGCTGGTGGCAGACACGCTCGTCAGCGACGACCTGGCGATAATACACGCCTACAACGGTGAGGCCAGGGCGATAAACCCCGAGGTGGGCTCCTTCGGGATAATAGACGGGATAAACCCGGTCGACGACCCGGAGATCTACAGGATACTCCTAGACCCCGAGACCGAGGTGATCTTCAGCAACGTCCTCCTCACGGAGGACGGGGATGTCTGGTGGAGGGGGAGGCCCGAGCCCCCCAGGAGCGGGATAAACTACGCGGGTCCCTGGAGGCCGGGGCTTAGGGACGATAAAGGGAGGGAGGTGCCCCCGTCCCACCCCAACGCCAGGTTCACGACGCACCTCAAGTACCTGAGGAACCTGGACCCGAGGATAGAGGACCCCTTGGGCGTCCCCGTGGAGGCGATGATATTCGGCGGGAGGGACTCGGACACGAACGTCCCGGTTGAGGAGGCCTTCGACTGGGTACACGGCAACGTGACGAAGGCCGCCGCCCTCGAGTCGGAGAGGACTGCCGCGGTCCTCGGCCAGGTCGGGGTCAAGGAGTTCAACCCCTACGCCATACTAGACTTCCTCTCGGTGTCCCCCGGCGAGTTCCTGAGGCTTCACCTGGACTTCGCGGAGAGGTTGACCCGCCTACCCAAGATATACAGCGTCAACTACTTCCTCAGGGACAAGGAGGGCAGGTTCCTGAACGAGAAGACAGATAAAGTGGTCTGGTTGAAGTGGATAGAGCTGAGAGTACACGGGGACGTGGAGGCTCTCGAGTCGCCGACGGGCCTCATACCGGTCTACGAGGACCTGGCCAAGCTGTTCAGGGAGGTGCTTGGAAAAGAGTACACGGAGCAGGCCTACAGGGAGCAGTTCAAGATCAGGGTGGCCAAACAGATAGAGAGGGTCAACAGGGTTGTAGAGGTGTACAGGAAGATCCCCGACACTCCCCCCGTGTTCTTCGACGTGATGAGGGAGCAGCTGAGGAGGCTCGAGGAGGCGAGGCTCAGGTACGGGGACTACATAGACCCGTTCCAGCTCGACAAAAAGTAGTCTGTTCAGTATATCAGGTAGGCCTTCTTCAACATCTCGTTAGATAGCAGGCTCCTGCCGTCTCCCTCGAGCACGACCCTCCCGTTCTCGAGGACGTAGCCGCGGCTCGAGATCTCCAGCACGTTCTTGACGTGCTGCTCCACTAC
>NZ_JBMFLY010000061.1:0-4996 GCF_049970955.1 Thermogladius sp.
GGGGCTTCAGTCTGAGGAGGGTCAAGCGGGAGTTCAGGCTCCTATACCGCTGAGAACGTTGAGGCCGTGTGGAGCCGTACGGCGGGTTCTTTTTCGTCGGGTTGTGTGTAGCGAGTATGTGAAAGTATATTTGGTGAAACCAGTCAAATATCAAATTGAAGTCGTGGTGGAGTCGATGGATGCACGAGTGTCTTTAGCAGTAATAGCTATTGTCATAGTCGTTGTGGCAGCTATAGGTATCGGCCTTTACTACCTCACAACCTACTCTATCCCTAAACCAACCGCTACACCAACCACGACTTTTACTTCGCCAACTCCAACTATCCCTACAACAACTACGCCGCCGTTAACAACGTCGCCGGCATGCCAGAACATCCCTGACAAAATCACGATCGGGATGTCTATAAGCTTGAGCGGGTCGTTCGCCTTGACTGGTCATCAGGGGTTATGGGGGATCAAGGCTGCGATAAACTGGGTCAATAACGTCTACGGCGGGGTACACATATGCGGTAAAACAGTGAAGCTAGACCTCAAGTACTACGATGACCAGTCCAGCAAGGACCTAATCCCCAGCTTGTACGAGAGACTAATCACGGTGGACAAGGTCAACTTCCTGTTCGGCCCGTACGGGTCGCCTCTTACCATAGCGGCTGCCCCTGTAGCTGAGAGGTACGGGATGCTGCTCGTGAGCTGGATGGCCAACAGCGACAAGCTCGTGCAACAGGGCTTTAAGTTCTTCGTTATGGTCCCCGCTCTCGCGAGCACCCTGTGGCACTCCGCCCTTGATATGGTCCACACTCTTGACCCCAACGCTACTGTGGCGATACTCTACAAACAGGACGAATTCAACACCATGGTAGCCCAGGGAGCCTACTCGAAGGCCCAGCAACTCGGACTTAGAGTAGTCTACTTCAAGTCCTACCCTGTCGATATTACCGACTTCACCCCCCTATTCACTGAGTTGCAGACCACACACCCTAGCGTTATACTGATATGCTCGCACGAGAGGGACGGCATGCTCGCCATGCAGCAGTTGATACAACAGAACATTAACGCAAAGCTGATCGGGATAGCCGTCGCGGCATCCCTCCCACAGTTCTACCAGAACTTCGGTAAGATGGCCGAGGGGATCATCGACGGCACGCACTGGACACCCTACGTGAAGTGGTCTCCTGAGGTAGCCAAGCAGATGGGCTACGAGTGGTTCGGCCCGACCGAGCAGGAGTTCCTACAGCTCTTCCAACAGGTCGCCGGCCCGGGTAACCAGCCGTCGTACCACGCCGCGGCGGGTTTCGCCGCGGTCCTGACTCTCGTCAAGGCCATTGAGCTGGCCCAGAGCCTAGACCAGAGAGCTGTCAGGAACGCCTATAACGAGCTCAAGTTGATGACGATCTACGGGCCGTTCCAGATCAACGCAACAAACGGGGCGCAGATCGGCCACAAGATACTTGTCGGTCAGTGGCAGGCGGGGAAGTTCCAAGTAGTGTGGCCACCTGCCGCAGCATCGTCGAGGCCCGTCTACCCGATACCAACATGGCAGGAGAAGGAGGCCGGCGCACTGGCTACTCCCACCCCGTAGGCCTTTTTTTATCCGGACCATCTAAACTCTAAATAGAGTTCGACCAGATGTGGGATTTCAATGACTACGTTACTAGACTTATTGGCCTTCAACATCGTGTCCGGTGTGATGTTGGGGTTTCTCTACGGGCTGGTAGCCCTGGGCTTAACGTTCGTCTACGGAGTTCTCAGGTTCGTCAACTCCGCACAGGGTCAGTTCCTCATGCTGGGGGCGTACATCGCGTACTGGATGTTCACATTGTACGGCATTTCACCGCTAGACTCTATCCCCGTAGCCGCGGTGATAGGTGGTGCTCTAGGCTTCCTGATGTTCTACGGGTTTGTGAGCAGGTTGTTGAACACGCCTCCGATCTACACATTGATCGCCGCTTACGCCGTCTCGATCATCCTGGAAGAGAGCACTAAACTGGCCTGGGGGCCAACCTACAGGGGTTTCATATACAACATAGGCTCTGTGACATTTCTCCACTTCACAGTGCCCCTACTTAAGGTTGTAGGGGCGGTCCTCAGTCTCGCGATGATCTTGGGGATGTACGTACTGCTGTACAAGACCTCATACGGTAGAGTCATAAGGAGTGTGGTCCAGAGCGACGTTGGGGCTATGCTCTGCGGGATAAACACGTCGAGAGTCTACGCGGCCGCCTTCTCCCTGGGTATAAGCCTCACGGTCGTGAGCGGGGTTCTTCTCACCTACTACGTCTCAAGCGGGATAAACCCCTACATGGGTCAACCCTATACCGACATTGCGTTCGCAATATCAGTGCTAGGGGGTCTCGGTTCCCCTGAGGGGGCTCTCGTCGGGGGTCTCATATACGGTGTCGTCGAGACTCTGTCCTATACCGTATACTCTCTAGTACCCGGCCTGAGCGCTTACGCTCTGAGTAGGTTCACCGACTTCGTAATACTAGTGCTAGTCCTACTACTCAGGCCTCAAGGCTTGTTTGGGAAGAGGTGATACGTGTGAGGCCCCGTGGAAACCTCTCGCTGACAGCTGGTCTCCTTCTCTTCGCATTGCTTCTTGTACTGAGGGTCCTTCTCCCCGCCTATTCTCAGCTCGTCTTCCTCATAGTGTTCTACGTCGTCCTCGGCATAGCGTTCAACATCTTCACAGGCTTCAGCGGGTACGTTTGCTTCGGCTACTCCGCGTTCATAGCCCTTGGATCTTACGGAATGGCCCTGGCATTCAAAGAGCTGGCGGCGAGTACTGTCAACATGTTCGTTGTGATAGCAGCCGGTTTAGGTATGGCTGCGCTACTAGCTACAGTTCTCGCGATCGGGATAGGCGGCGTCTCTCTCAGGTTGAGGGAGGTCTACTTTGCAATCGCGACGATCGGCCTCAACAGGGCGGTGAGGTTCTTTATCGAGGGCGCCAACGTTTGGGGCGGGGCCGAGGGGTTGATCATAGCTGGCGACATCATTGTCAACTACGGGGACAAGGCTTTGTCGTTCGTTTCCATCGACTTCGCCGACTACACGTTAATCGCCCTAGGGGTAATCACGTTTGTCCTCTCCTACAAAATATCGCGGTCGAGACTAGGCTACGCCCTGCTCTCGATTAAGGAGGACGAGGACGTCGCCGAGGCTATGGGGGTTAACACTACTAAGTACAAGCTGGTCGCGTTCACTATAAGCGCCGTCCTAGCCGGTTTTCTCGGGGCTGTAAAGGTCTTGAAAGACCAGGCCGTCTACCCCCCAGACGCGTTCTCCCTGACTCTCACCATCGAGGCGATTCTTATCACGCTGATAGGCGGGAGTGGTACCGTGATAGGCCCCGTCGTCGGCGGCCTCGTGTACTCGGTGATGAAGTACTTCCTGACAGCATACTTCCCCGGACTTCAGCTGCTGATCCTCGCCCCCCTGCTAATTATCATCGTCGTGGTCTTCCCTTACGGCTTCATAGGGTGGCTACGGTTGAGATATAGGAGCCTAAGGGAAGTCTTGATCTAGGGTGGAAGCGTGCCCCGAAGAGAAGTATTGATTGTCGAGCACGTCTCCAAGTCTTTTGGCGGTATCAGGGCCCTGGTCGACGTGAGTTTCAAGCTTTACGAGGGCGAGAGCATCGCTATAATCGGCCCTAACGGGGCGGGCAAAACGACGTTGTTCAACGTCATCAACGGTATCTACCAGCCCGACTCAGGTCGGATAGTATTCGAAGGGGTAGACATCACCAGGCTACCCCCGCACAAACGGGCCCAGATGGGCTTATCGAGGGCCTTCCAAATACCCCGGCCGTTCCCCTATCTGACAGTCTTCGACAACGTAATGGTCAGCGCCCTATTCTCACCAAAGAAGCTCGGCGTGGACCAGGCCAGGACAGAGGCTTTAAGCACCTTAGAGCTCGTTGGTCTAATAAGAAAGAAGGACGAGCTGGCGGCGAACCTAACGGCCCCCGAGAAGAAACTGCTCGAGCTCGCGAGGGCGCTCGCGAAACAACCGAAAGTCCTCCTACTAGACGAGATAGTGGCTGGGATGCCCCCCGCTGAGGTCGACAGGATCATGAAGCTCGTCAAGGAGGTTGCCGACCGAAAGGGCATATCTTCGGTAGCTTTCGTCGAGCACGTGATTAGGGCCGTACAGCACGTGGACAGGGTCCTCTTCCTTTACCAGGGGAGGATACTGGTCGAGGGTCCACCACGCGAGGTCCTCGCAAACGAGTTGGTAAGGAGGGTCTATCTTGGAGAGGTCGTCTAACGGGTGTTCGCCGTGCTAAGGTGTGAGAACATCGTATCCGGCTACGGGGACACTCAGATCCTATGGGACGTGAACCTTCACGTCGAGAAAGGCGAGATAGTAGCAGTGCTAGGCCCTAACGGAGCAGGCAAGTCTACACTGCTGAAGACGATTATGGGGATTGTAAGGCCCTGGCGTGGCAGGGTCTACTTCGAGGGAAGGGACATAACCCTCCTACCCGTCCACGAGAGGGTCAAGCTAGGTCTCAACATGGTCCCTGAAGGGAGAGCGCTCTTTGGGGACATGACAGTGTACGAGAACATCGTCATGGCGTTGAACGCGCTACCCAAGGACAGGAGACGGGTTGACGACGTACTGGAGCTCGTCTACAGCCTCTTCCCAGTGTTGAAGGAGCGGCTACAACAAAAGGCTAAAACGCTGAGCGGGGGCGAGCAGCAGATGCTCGCAATCGCGAGAGCATTGGTGACAAAGCCCAGAATGCTACTCCTAGACGAGCCGACGCTGGGGCTTAGCCCCAAGCTGTCTATGGAAGTGATCAAGACGGTGAGCAAGCTCAGAGAGGAGCTCGGTCTAACGATTCTGGTAGTCGAGGAGAAAATAAAAAACGCGCTAGAGGTCTCGGACAGGGTCTACATTCTCAACGAGGGGCGCATAGTTAAAGAGGTCCCGAGACCGGAGTTCCAGCGCGAGGAGGCTCTCCTCGAGAGCTTCCTGGGCCTGTAAGGGG
>NZ_JBMFLY010000062.1:0-4978 GCF_049970955.1 Thermogladius sp.
GTATGAGAGGAGTGTCGCCCTCGCCAAGCGATACAGGCTCAACGTCCTTCTTCACTGGCAACATCAGCTTGTACTTCCACACCCCCCTCGCACTTGATACCTCGAACCTCAGCCCCCTGATAACGACCTCGAGAGGGACACCGCACCTCGGGCACTTGAAGAGGAGGGGGTCACCCTTGAAGACGGCCCCGCACCTAATGCATCTTAAGAAGACGTCTTCCCTGATCGGGTTTAACTCGTTTCCATACTAACACCCGCTGAAGCACCTATAATGCGACGAGGATTTAACTGTTTTCTCTCGAGAGGTTTTTCAACACCGCGTCTCCCACCTCGTTAGTGTGGTACTTCCCCCCTAGGTCAGGTGTGAACGCCTTCTGTTCCTGGATCGCTCTTCTGATAGCGTCTTCTAAAGCCTTGCTCCACTTCAGGAGGTTGCCGTCACCGCGTGCCCACCCGAGGTACTTCAATAGAAGCCTTGTCGCCTCTAACATACCGTAGGGGTTTGCGAGGTTCCTACCCGCTATATCGAAGGCTACCCCGTGAACCGGCTCGAAAACGGCTGTCTTGGGCCCGATCTGAGCTGAGCCACAGAGGCCTAAGCCCCCAACAAGTGCGGCGGCTAGGTCGGACAAGATGTCGCCGTAGAGGTTGGGAGTGAGAATCACCCTGAACGAGGAGGGCTCCTTGACCAGCTTGTACGCAGACGTGTCTACGAGCACTTCCTCGGCCCTGACATCCGGGTACTCCTTTGCAACCTCGAAGAACACTTCGCGTAGTAGCCCGTCGGTGTACTTCAAGATGTTGGCCTTGTGCACCAGGGTAACTTTCTCGAGCCCCTCGCGCCTAGCGTACTCGAACGCGAACCGCGATACGCGCTCAGCCTCTTGTCTAGAGGTGAACCTGACAGAGACCGCTACACCCCCTACCTCGCCCTCAACGCCGACGTACAGGTCTTCGAGGTTTTCGCGGACGATCGTGAAGTCGAACTTCCCCAGAGACAGGCCCTCGTAGCTCTTAAAGGGTCTAACGTTGGCGTAGAGGTCTAGCTCTCTGCGTATCAGGTAGTTCAAGCTCCTAAAGTCGCGCCTGTCCCAAGGGGTGTAGAGGGGTCCTTTCAAAACAGCGTCCATTCTCCTCGCCACGTCGAAGAAGTCTTTCTGGTAGAGTTCACCGTGTCTATTCATGTAGGTATACCCTATACCCAGCTCCACGAACTCGAAGTTGCCGATGAAGGATAACACCCTTAACGCTTGCTCGACCACTTCGGGGCCTATACCGTCCCCTCTAACGACCCCTATCTTATAGACCACGGTAAGCCACCCCTCTTCTTTATGTACTCTACAATACCCCCCTCTGAGATTATCTCCAAGAATTCCGGGGGGTAAGGGGGCACTTTCTCCTCAACCCCCTTAGTAACGTCGCGTACAATCCCTCTCGCCAGGTCGACCTCGATTACGTCGCCCCACTCGGCTGTGTCCGGTACGATTTTCGCTTTGACGACCGGTAGACCGATGTTCACGCTGTTCCGGTAGAATATGAAGCCGAAGCTCTTCGCTACAACGGCACCTATACCGACCATCTTGAGGAGCCTGGGCGCGTGCTCTCTACTAGAACCCTTACCAAAGTTCCGCCCAGCTACTATGATGTCCCCTTTACCGACCTTCTTGTAGAACTCGGGTATCACGTCCTCCAGCACGTGGGGTATCATCTTGGACATATCGTCTATGAACTCGAACTTGTACTTCCCCGATATTATGTGGTCTGTGGAGATGTCGTCTCCTAGCTTGATGGCTCTCCCCCTTATGATCATGCGAACACCCTTGGGTCGGTTATTCTCCCGGTTAGAGCGGACGCCATGGCTGTGGCGGGTGAGGCTAGATAGACCTCGCTCTTCCTGTGCCCCATTCTTCCAGGGAAGTTCCTGTTGGTAGTAGACACGGCGACCTCGCCCTCCGCTAGTAGCCCCATGTGGGCGCCTACGCAAGGACCGCATGTCGGGGGTGACAGTATACACCCCGCCTTTAAGAGAACATCTATGTAGCCTCTCTCAAGAGACTCCAACAAGACCTTCCTCGAGGCAGGTGCGACTATACACCTCACACCACTCTTGACCCTCCTCCCCCTGGCGATCCTCGCAGCTACCTCCATGTCCTGTAACCTGCCGTTCGTACACGAGCCTATGAACACCTGGTCGACCTCGACGCCCTCTACAGAGCTCACAGGGGCTACGTTGAACACGTCGGGTGGTCTCGCGACCATGGGCTCTACCTCGCCAAGTTGAACGCTGACCTCGTCCACGTATCCGCTACTCGTCGACGATCCAGTGGTCTGCTCGCGCAAGGCCTCGGGGGGTATCACAGAGGTCACGGCCATCATCTCCGTGGACATGTTTGTCAGCGTTGCGAGGCCGTCTAACCCGATCGCCCGCAGGTCGCCGGCGTACTCGATCACCCTCCCGTGAAACTTCTCCACGTCTTTCAACCCGAGTAGCCAAAGTGCTACGTCCTTACCCATCACCATATGTTTGAGGGAGCCCCTCAGCACGACCTTGACGGTCTCGGGAACCGAGAGCCACGTATACCCGTAGGATAGGGCTACCGCTACGTCTGTACTGCCGAGACCCAAGGCAAGGGCGCCTGTGACGCCCACCGTGGGCGTGTGGCTGTCTGCGCCTACCACTATGTCGCCTGGGCCGGCCAGGCCGTTCTCGATCACGAGCTGGTGGCTGATCCCTTCGCCAGCATCGAAGAGGCCTAGCCCGAACCTCGACGCGAACTCCCTCATCTTCTTGTGAACAGTCGCAGCAGCCAGTGTCGGTGCCGGCGACGCGTGGTCTATAAAGAAGAAGGCCCTGTTACGCGCTAGCCTCTTCTCCAGCTTGAGCTCGTTGACTACAACTTCTATGACGAGCGGGGCAGTACCGTCGTGCGCGTAGACTAGGTCAACGGGTACAAAGACCATGTCTCCCGGAGAGACGTCCTTGCCAAGCCTCTTCGACAAAATTCTCTCGATGAACGGCACCGAAATCACCGCTTTTTCCTCAGCTGGGGGTAGTACTTCGACGCGATCTCTAACATCTCCTCGTCTGTCAGGGGCTGTGTCCTACCAGTCTTCTCAAAGAGCTGGACTATCTCGTCGAAGATCTGTTGTACGGCCTGGCTGTCCTTCGATATAGAGTCCTCGCCCAGCATCTGCTTCAACCAGAAAGCCACAGCAGCCCTACCCGAGTGAGGGGTGATCTCGACGCTGACGGGTATGCCCAAGAGGTAGTAGGGGTCGAAGGGCAGGTAAACCTCGGGGTTCTTGAGCAAACCGTCAGCGTGAATTCCAGCTTTAGTCCTGAAGGCGTTCTTGCCGAGTATAGGGAGGTGATCTGGCACCCTGTACCCCATCTTCTCGAACAGCTCCCTGACCCTCCCCAGAGGCCTTAGGTTTATGTCCGACAACCCCTTTATGCCAGCGTAGTGGATCGCCATGACCTCCAGGGGGCAGTTGCCAGCCCTCTCCCCTATCCCCAGCAGTGTGACGTTGGAAGAGGCCGCGCCGTAAAACCAGGCTGCTAGGTGGTTTGCTACGACTAGCCCCAGGTCGTTGTGCCCGTGGAACTCGATGTCCTCCTCTCGCAGGTTCGTCTCCTCCCTAATGCGTGTGACGAGAGCTGGGATACCCCGTGGCGGCGGTACGAACTCGAAAGGCATTCCCACGCCAAGCGTATCGGGTAGCTTGACTTTCAGCTTAACTCCGTACCTCTCGCTCAGGTTGATCAACTTCTGGAGAAAGGGTATGACCACGTTGTCCAGATCCGCCCTAGTCACGTCCTCTAGAGATGCCTTTATTGTGATACCCCTCTTGAAAGCCTCCTCTGCCACGCTAAGGTATTTACCGATAACTACGTCTCTAGTCGAGTTAAACTTGTAGACTATGTGGTAGTCCGATATCGACATCAAAACGACCGCCTCGTCTAAACCTATCTCGGACACCAAGTTGAGGTCCTGGAGATTGGCCCTGATCCACGCCACAGGCTTGGGGTACTCGTAACCCTTCTCCATTATAGCCTTTGCGAGAGCCCTGTCGCGCGCCGTGTAGAGGAAGACCTCTGTTGAGCGTATAGACCCCTTGCCCCCGATCTCGTGGAGTAGCTCGTAGATCTCCAGCCCTTCTTCCACAGTGAGGTACTTCCACCCCTGCTGTCCATCTCTAAGGGTCGTGTCGGTCAAGTAGATCTTGGAGAGGTCAGCCTTACCCCAGTTAACGACTTTGATCTTTGGGGGCTCGCTAAACGGGAAAACGTCCCTAAACAGCCTGTCCATGGCTTATCGTGGTATACCTAGAGAACCAGCCCATATATAAACGTTAACTTTTGACATATAGAGAAAACAGCTAAAGCACTAACTTGTACGCTTCTGACCATGCTTACTCGTTTAAGTATAGACAGCCCTTGACCATGAGAAACCCGTCCCTCCCACCATAGTACCCCTTGAGTACGCGGGCGACCCGGTAACCCCTCTTTGTGTAAAGCCTTATTGCCCTCTCGTTATCTACGGCAACCTCTAACACAAAGCACGCTGCTCCAAGCCCCCTCAACTTCTCCTCGAGTTTCTCGAGGAGAAGTGACCCGATCCCTCTCCCCTGCCAGCTAGGAGCCACGGCAATTGAGACCACGTGCCCGTAACTCCCCTCGACCACACCAGCGGCGTACCCAACTACTCTCCCACCCACTTCGGCTACTAGTATAACGCCGTTACTCATCGTGGAGAGCTCCTCGAAGACCGCTCTGTCGTAAGCCAGGTCTGGTGGGAAACACTCCCGTTCGATCTCCAGCAACGCGGGGATGTCTTGCTCTTTGAACACCCTTACCTCGATCCCGGCCACCGCCATCGACACGACCAGACATCACGTGATCTCTTCAACTCCTATTATTCTGACCGCGACCCACCTAACCTACACGTTCTCGAAGGCCCTGGAAGGCCTGATATAC
>NZ_JBMFLY010000063.1:0-4813 GCF_049970955.1 Thermogladius sp.
ACCGCCTCCCACCAGTCGCCCAAGAACTACCTACACCCGCCGAGGCAGGTGGTGGCCAGGGTCCGCGAGGACCTCTCAGTAGAGGAGCCGGAGGCGGGGGAGGGGGGCGTCGCCCTCTTCGCCGTCAAGCCCTGCGACCTTTCGGCTGTAAAGGTCCTCGACGAGCTGTTCAGGGCGGGGGCAAACCCGCTGTACGCGGCGAGGAGGGGGAGGGTGAAGTTCGTAGTGGTCGAGGAGTGCCTGAGGCCGGGCGCCACCTGCTTCTGCTCGACGACGGGCTCCGGCCCCACAGCGCGGGAGGGGTTCGACGTAGCCTACGCGAAGCTCGGCGGGGGCACCGTCCTGTTCAAGCCCGGCTCGCCCGCGGGGCGGGGGGTGCTGGAGGAGATGGGCCTGGAGGAGGCCCCCGAGAGCGACGTCGCCGAGTACCGGAGGCTCGCCGAGGAGGCCTCGAGGAGGGCACGCCTCGGAGTAGCGGTGGAGGAGGTGCAGAGGGCGCTGAGGAGGCTCATGGGCGACAGGGGTTTCTGGGAGAGGGTGTCGGAGCGCTGCCTCGCCTGCTCCAGCTGCAACATGGTGTGCCCGACGTGCTTCTGCACAGAGCTGGTAGACGAGTACGACGGCAGGGTGAACACGAGGGTGGCCCAGTGGGTGGGCTGCCTCTCCTACACCTACGGGATGGTTGCCGGCGGCCACTTCAGGAGGCGGCTGTACACGAGGTACAGGCACTTCGTCCTCCACAAGTTCCTCTTCTACCCAATGCAGACGGGGAGGCTGGGCTGCGTGGGCTGCGGGAGGTGCGTCACCTGGTGCCCGGCGGGCGTGGACCTCCGGGAGACCCTCATCAGAGCGGTCGGGGAGGGCGGGGGTTGAGGAGCCCGTTCGCGGAGCTGAGGAGGGGCCTAGTGGTAGGCGAGGTCTACGAGGCGCCCAACGTGAAGACGCTGGCCGTGAGACTGGTGGACGAGGTGCCGCCGCCCAGGCCGGGCCAGTTCAACATGGTCTACGTCCACGGCCTGGGCGAGGTCCCCCTCTCGGTCTCGGGCATACGCGAGGGGGGCAGGGTAGTGGAGCACACCGTCAGGGCGGCCGGCGCCGTCACGAGGGCCCTCGTCTACAGGGAGTGGAGAGGGGGCTTGATAGGCCTGCGCGGGCCCTACGGGAGGGGCTGGCCGCTCGAGGAGGCCGAGGGGCACGACCTGCTCGTCGTCGCCGGTGGGATGGGGTTCGCGCCGCTGAGGCCCGTCTTGAAGTGGGTCGCGGAGAGGAGGGAGAGGTACGGGAGGGTCAACGTGCTCGTGGGCGCCAGGACGCCCCGAGACCTCCTGTTCAAGTACGAGCTCGAGTCCTACAGGGGGCTGCCGGGCACCAGGCTGCTCCTCTCCGTCGACAGGCCGGAGGGGGCTTGGGAGGGCCACGTCGGGCTCGTCACGGACCTGATAAGGCTCGCCGACGTAGACCCAGGGGGCTCCTACGCCTTCGTCTGCGGCCCCGAGCCAATGATGGTCAACGCTGTGAAGGCCCTCAAGGAGAGAGGGTTCAGGGAGGACAGGATCTTCCTCTCGCTGGAGAGGAGGATGAGGTGCGGCACGGGGTTCTGCGGATCCTGCCAGCTCGGCCACTACTTCACGTGTAGGGACGGCCCGGTGTTCAGGCTCACGGAGGTCTCGGACTACCTGGCGGTCGAGGGGGTCTAGTTGAGAGTAGGGGTCGTGAAGCTGGCCTCGTGCTCCGGCTGCGTACTAGAGGTCGTGAGGGCCCTCACGGAGGCGGTGGGGCACCTCCGCGGCATAGAGGTGGCGGCCTGCAGCCTAGTCCTGGGGGAAAGCAGGTTAGAGGGCTTCTTCGACCTCGTGCTGGTCGAGGGCTCGGCCTCTACGGAGAGGCACGTCAAGCTGCTCAAGAGCCTCAGGGAGAGGGCCGGGCTACTGGTTGCGTTGGGCTCCTGCGCCATCGAGGGGGGCGTCCAGGCCCTGTCCAACGGCCGCGTAGAGGAGGCCAAGGCCGCCGTATACCCGGAGCCCGGGCTCGTCGAGTCCATGGGAGGGTTCACGCCCGTGACGGAGGTCGTCAGCGTGGACCTCGCTGTCCCGGGCTGCCCCGTCAACTACGAGGCCGTGAAGTCCCTGCTCCTCAAGCTCTCGCAGGGGGGCCTGCCCGTCGAGATACACGAGAGCGTATGCGCGGAGTGTAAGAGGAGGGGGCTCGACTGCCTTGTCGTCTCCGGGAGGGCCCCTTGCCTGGGCCCCCTGACCCGCAGCGGCTGTGGGGCCCTCTGCCCGTCCAGTAACAGGGGGTGCTACGGCTGCTACGGGCTCAAGACGGGCGACCTCGGTAGGGCGAACGTCGGGTACTACCTTGAGAGGCTCGCGGGGGCGGGGTGGCCGAGGGACCAGCTGGCGCTCTACTTGAGGGCCTTCTCCAAGAGGGCCCTGAGGGCGGCCGGGCTGGGTGAGGGGCTTGAGTGAGTGGGGGCTGGGCAGGATAGAGGGCGAGGGGAGCGTAGAGGTCTACGTGAGCGGTGGCGCGGTGACGGTCAGGGTGAACATAGAGGAGGCCCCGAGGTTCTTCGAGTACCTCTTGAGGGGTAGGGGGGCCGACCAGGTAGTCGACCTCGTAACCAGGGTGTGCGGCCTATGCGGGGTCTCCCACGCCCTGGCCGCTGCCATGGCGCTCGAGGGCTGCCTAGGTCTAGAGGTGGACGAGCGCGCCGCTGAGCTCAGGGTGGCGATGCACCTGGCCGAGAGGGTGAAGAGCCACCTCCTCCACGTCTTCCTCCTCAACCTACCCGACTACATGGGCGTGGGGAGCGCCATAGACTTGTGGGAGAGGAGGCCGGGGCTTTTGAAGAGGGTCTCGAGCGCCCTCGCCAGCTCGGCCAAGGCCATGGAGGCCCTGTGCGGGAGGACGCACAACGTTGTCAACCTGAGGCTCGGCGGCGTCTACAAGGCGCCGAGCAGGGAGGAGGCCGAGGCCGTCAAGCGCTACGTCGAGGAGGCGAGGAGGGTGCTCGAGGAGCTGCTGGACGAGGTGCTACCCTCGCTCGAGGTCCCGTGCGAGGGCCTGGTCAAGCCCCTGCTCCTGGTCCACGACCCCGGCAGATACCCGCACGACGGCTCAGCCGTGCTCTTGGAGGGCCCGGGGGGATCGCTTGAGAGGATAGAAGTGGCCGGCTACGAGGCCGCTCTAGAGCCGAGGCAGGAGAGGGGGAAGAACGCGGTCGTGTACAGGGTGAGGGGCCGCGCGGTCGTCACCGGCCCCCTCGCGAGGTTCAACCACGCCTGGGACAGGCTGTCCGGCGAGACAAGGGACCTCATGAAGCGGCACGGGTGGAGGCCCCCGCTCAGGGACGTGAGGCAGGGCATAGTCGCGAGGCTGGCGGAGGTGCACGACGCCCTCGTCGCCATTAGGTCCGTCCTCGAGTCCCGCAACTGGGACTCCTACGCGGGCGGGGTCCGGGCCATGCCGAGGAGGGCGGGAGGTAGGCTCCACTGCGCCTACCTCGTAGAGGCCCCGAGGGGGGTCCTCTACCACAGGTACACTCTGGGCGAGGATCTGAGGGTCGAGTCGGCGAAGATCGTGACCCCGACGCAGCTCAACGTACCGTCCATGGAGGAGCTGTCCGCTCAGGCCCTGGCGGCCAGGCCCCCGGCGGGCGTGGGCGACGTCAAGAGGACGGTGGAGGTGGTGGTGCGGTCTCTCGACCCCTGCCTCTCGTGCTCGGTCCACAGAGTGGTCCTCGAGGCGTAGCGGGGTCCCGACGGGCACTCGGCTCCCCGATAAGTCGGTGGAGGAAAAGTATACATCTGAGTCTGAATGGGGATCAGGCCTTCTCCGGTGGGCGGATATGGCCCGGGGGACGTCAGGTGGATAGTCTACACGCCGACCTACACACTCCTGGGCGTGGACTACAGGGGCAGGGCAGTCTACCAGACTGTGGAGGGGGGCTTCAACTCGATATGGGCCTACGACCCGGCTACGGGGGAGAGGAGGAGGCTGGTGTCGGCCACTGTCCACTGGCCGGGCGAGGTCAGCCTGGACAAGCGTAGAGTGCCGTTCACCCGCGACGTGGGGAGGGGGAGGGAGGCCCAGGTGATAGGGTTCGTGGACTTGGAGAAGGACGAGGAGGTGGTCGTGGAGAACATGGAGCCGGTGAGGGTCCTGGGCTTCAGGGACACGGGCAGCGAGATCGCGTTCGCCGGCGCCTCGGCGGACAGGATATCGCTGTACGTCTACAGGAGGGGTAGAGTAGAGGGGGTGTTGCGGCTGGACAGCTACGCTCACGTCTCGGACTTCGACGGCAGGCTGGTAGTCGGCTCGGGCAACCTGAGGAAGAACCCGAGGTCGAGCGAGATATTCGTCTACGACGCGAGGACCGGGGAGATGAGGGTTGCCACCCCTAGAGCTAGGGCCTCCTCGTAGACCTCTCTCTCGAGGCCGGCTGGAGCCAGGGCTACCATGTACTTCGGGACCTCGGCCAGTACCTCGACTAGTACGGCCGCCTTCTCAGCTCTTATAGCCCGGTGAAAAAGGCCTCCTCCCACACGTAGTTAAGCGTTTCGTGGAAGGTCGGCCACTGGACGTAGTTCCGCCTGAGCAGGTCCGGTTTCCTCTCCTTCAGTGCTAGAGTAGGGGGGAGGGGTCGAAGAGAAGACCCCTCCTCAACGCGCCCCCGGCCCTCTCTTATGTGGCCGGCTTTCCTCTCTATGTCCAGCGACTCTAGGACGCCCCCGATCCCCTCGAGCCGCCTCCCGAGGGGCTCGGAGACGTCTATACCCGGCCTCCCCGCCCCCTCAGCGACGTCCCTCCTGAC
>NZ_JBMFLY010000064.1:0-4648 GCF_049970955.1 Thermogladius sp.
GGGTTTGTCGTTTACCACCTTCATATCCATGCTTCACAGCTGGCGGGAGTTACCCGCACAGCTCTACACGTCCAGCGGTAGACCACGTACCTAGTTTTAGGCCTAACTACTCCCGTCCCCCACAGTAAGTGACCTTTAACCCAAGATTCTCTGGGACTAGAGGCGTGTCACGTCCCGAGGACGGGTGAGAGAGCCCTTTTCACGAACTCGTATAGTCTCCTGGTCTCGTCCTCGGTGAATCCGCCTCCACCGAACCTACTGACGACAAACACCCTCTCGATGCGCGAGAGCTCCACTAGGACGTCCGGGTCCTCTATAAGTCTCTTCGCGGCGGGGTCGTGTTCCGCGAGAGTGGCCGCTAGGCCGACCAGCGAGTAAGAGTCCACTAGACCCCCGGTCACCTCGAGTATCCTCGCCGTGAGTGAGAGCCTGACGTACTCGGCTACGTAGTAAGCCGCCCGGTCGTACTCGCCTCTGTCTATCAGCCCCGGCACGTCCTCCAGTAGCCTTCGAGCCCGCACCCGGAACTCGGCCGGGTCCCGGCTAGCCTCGTCAGCCATATATGGCTCTAGCCCTCTTCCTCCTCTCGTGCTCGTTCAGGCAGAGGTCTCTCACCAGTTCATCGACGTCCCGGTACTTCTTGACCGGGGCTAGCCTCCTGTCGTCCAAGTACTCGGGCCACTGCGATATGGCGTCCGTCGGGTACCCTGTCGATACCAGGGCGTAGACCGGCTTCCCCTCCGTGTAGGCGGTCACGGCCTCCTGGAGACAACCGGAGCCACCGCCCAGAACCACCAGCACGTCGGAGGTCCTTACCAGGGCGACGCTCCTACCTCTGAACGAGAGCCCTGTCTTAACGACCACCGCTCTGTCCGGGAAGGAGACGTCTTCCCCCTCCACCGGGGGGAGGACGACCACGGTGAAACCCGCGGATAGGGCCTCGTCCACCACGGTCTTCATGAGGCCCCAGTACCCGCCCACCACGATCCTGTGCTCCACGCCACACCTCTCCTTGAGTAGCTCGACGAACCTCTTGGCTACTCTAGCGAGCTCTACGCTGGGCTCGCCGCTGTGTGCGGCGACACCTACGTACATGCCCTCGCAGTCCCCGGTAGAGAAAATGCCCAGAGAGGTTAATTTACTCTGGTTGAGAGAGAACTATGGAGGTGGCACCCCTGACCTACACCTGCCGGGCCGGCTACGTGACGATCCAGGTGGTCAGCGGCGACATAACCGAGTTCGAGGGTGACGCCATAGTCAACCCGGCCAACACCCTCATGATCATGGGCGGCGGCGTCGCGCTGGCGATCAAGAGGAGGGGCGGGGCGGAGATCGAGGAGGAGGCCAGGAGGCACGCCCCCGTCCCGATAGGCGAGGCCGTCGCGACGGGCGCGGGGAGGCTGAGGGTCAGGTACGTCATCCACGCCCCGACAGTCGAGAGGCCGGGAGGCCCGTCGAGCGCGGAGAACGTTTACAGGGCGGCCTCCGCTGTTGCCAGGCTGGTGAAGGAGCTGGGCCTGAGCAGGGTGGCGCTGCCCTTGATGGGCGCTGGTGTCGGCGGGCTGAGCCCGGAGGAGAGCGTGGAGAGCATGCTGAGGGCCCTGCTGTCGATCGACAGGCCTGTCACCTTCTACCTGTACGCCCGCGACGAGGAGACGGCTAGGAGAGTCGAGGCCGTTGTCAGGTCTAAGTGCGGGTAGGGGTAGGGTCGTATACACCATTGGCTACTCGGGGCTGACACTGGAGTCTCTAGTAGCGGTCCTGGCGAGGCTGGGCGTAGAGCTGGTCGTTGACGTCCGGAGGTTCCCTCGCAGTAGGGTACCGGGGTTCTCCCGACCCGAGCTCGAGAAGGCGCTGGGGGAGAAGGGGTTTGAGTACAGGTGGATGGGCGCCCTAGGCGCCCTCGGCATCAGGTACGAGAGCAGGTTCAGGTGCGTCGACTCGCCGACTTTCAACTCGTACGTCAACTACCTCGTCTTCAGCGAAGAGGCGCAGAGTGCGCTGAGGGAGCTCGCGGGCCTGGCCTCGGAGAGGAAGACCGCGCTGCTATGCCGCGAGAGGGACCCTAGGTTCTGCCACAGGCAGTTTATAGCCGACTACCTCGCACACCTAGGCTTCACCGTAGTGCACGTAGTGGGGGGCTCGACCCGGGGGCACGAGCCGACCCCGTGCTACGCCTACCTCAGTGTGGGGCCGGGCTAGGCGCCCAGCACCTCCGCGTACAGCTCCTCGACAGCCTTCTCGACCTTGGACTTCGGCCTCCCCCTCGTCTTCTCGAAGAACTCGAGAGCGACGTCTGGGAAGATGCAGTAGGTCACCACGTCCTCCTCGCTCGGGTTGAAGCCGTGCTCTACCAGCGCCCTCCTACACTCCTCGAGGGCTGGCTTCAACAGGTCCGCCGGCCTGACGTCGATCGGCTTCTCACCCTTCAACACCAAGTCTATGACCTCCCGCTTGATCGGAGCAGGTGGTCTCCCGTACATCCCCTTCACGTACTCTATCACCTCCTTCGTGACCACGCTGTACCTGCCATTGATCACGTTGAGGAGGGCCTGTGCGCCCACAATCTGCGAGGTCGGCGTGACTAGGGGCGGCCAACCTAAATCTTCCCTGACCCTCCTCACCTCCTCTAGGACCTCCTGTAGCTTGTCCTCAGCGCCGACCTGCTTGAGCTGCTGCATGAAGTTGGTGATCATGCCGCCGGGGATCTGGTGGTCTAGCACGTTTGGGTCGGGCATGAAGGCCCTGACGTCCAGGAGGTCCTTGTACTTGGTGAACAAGACCCGCTCGAGGTATGAGGATATCTTCCTTATAACGTCCATGTTCACCCTCGGCCTCCACTCGGCTGGTAGCGCGTAGTAGAGGGACTGTATACCCGGCTGACCCGTCCCGTAGGCCAGAGGGCTTATCGAGGTGTCGACGAAGTCTGCCCCGGCCTCAACCGCCTTGATGTAGTTCGCTATGGCCAGCCCACCCGTGAAGTGGCTGTGTACGTCCACCGGGATCTTCAGCCTCGCCTTGATCTCCTTGACCAGGTTGTACGTGGTGTAGGGGTCTAGTAGGCCCGCCATGTCCTTTATCGTGATGTGGTCTACCTCGAGGCTCGCGATCTCCTCGGCGAGCTTCAAGTAGTAGTCGAGGGTGTGGACGGGGCTCACGGTATAGGTTATAGTCCCCTGAACGATCGCCCCCAGCTTCTTGGCCTTCTTTATACTGACGGCCATGTTCCTGACGTCGTTCAAGGCGTCGAAGACTCTGAAGACGTCTATGCCGTTCTTGTAGGAGAGCTCCACGAACTTCTCGACCACGTCGTCGGGGTAGTGCCTGTAGCCCACGAGGTTCTGCCCCCTCAAGAGCATCTGGAGCTTGGTCTTCCTCACCCTCTCCCTAACGATCCTGAGCCTCTCCCACGGGTCCTCCTTCAAGTACCTCAGCATGACGTCGAACGTGGCCCCGCCCCACATCTCGATGCTGTAGAAGCCCGCCTCGTCGATCAGGTCCAGTATGGGGATCATGTCCTCCGTCCTCAACCTCGTCGCGATCAGTGACTGGTGGGCGTCTCTGAGAGTGGTGTCGACGATCTCGACCATGTATAGCACCCGGAACCGCACAGCGCGGTGTTATATAACTATGCCGGTCCTAGATAAAAACAGGTATTGCCGTTGGACATTGTCTGCCTGGCCGACGGGAGAGCCTGCGAGGCCGTAGCTTGGAGGGAGGAGGCCCCCGGCATACGGTTTGGGAGGCGCCGGCGAGTGGTGATCGTGGAACCCACTCTCAGGTCTGCCCTGGCCCTAGCCCTCGAGCTATTAGTCAAGGGGAGGCCGGCGAAGGTCGTGGTCGCGCCGGCGGGGGGCGGCCTGTCCGGGGGGAACCCTCTCCTACGCGGCCTGCTCGTCGCGCTGCTTAGACTGACCTCCCCCTCCACCCGGGTGGAGGTCTACTCCTGGAGGGACTACGCTGTCCTGTCGGCGGCCCTCGGCAGCGTTGTACGCCTGAACCCGTCCGCAGTAGTGTTCAGGGTATGGGGTAGGCACCAGCCGTACCCGCTCACGCCCGTAGTCGTCGTTGCGGGCGGGGACCCCCGCGACCTGGAGAGGCTCGCGGACTACTTGTCCGAGAACAGGCTCGGGCTAGCAATAGTGGCCTCCCCGGTCCCCCCGAGGGCTTCGAAGGCGAGCCCGCTCGTACTCTACGTTGTCACGGACTGCTACGGCGACGTCGCGTGGTCGGCTAGCATCTGCCTCACCACCTCCACGTCGATACACTCTATTCTCGCGGCCTCGGAGTGCCTGAGAAGCGGGAGGGCTGTAGTGGCCCCGGAGGGCCTACCCGTCCTAGTCAGCAAGAGGTTGAGAGAAGCCGTGGTCTGGGCTAGGGACACGAGCCTGGAAGGGCTGTTGTCAGCCTTGTTGACCGCTATCAACAGACTCGGAGACCTTAAAAAGCTCTTCCTCCAGGAGCGGGAGACCGCCTAGACGGCTCCGAAGAGCCTGAACGTCATTATCTTCGCCGCGTCTGTCAGCACGAGCGTCACGGCCACCGAGTACAGGAAGCCCACCGCAACAGCGTGCGGCGGTATCGCGGGTATCACCCAGCCCTGGTAGACTAGTAAAGTCCCTGCGATTATGTCGCCGACGATCGAGAG
>NZ_JBMFLY010000065.1:0-4644 GCF_049970955.1 Thermogladius sp.
GCAGCCGCCTCCCCAGCCCGCTGCCGCGTTCAAGTACGACCTGTCCGACTCTAGGGTTAGGGCGAGGCTCATGAGGGGGTCGCGGTCGTTCAAGATTCTACCCGCGAGCACCAGAGTGGAGCAGGCGGTCTCGGGCGAGCTCGCTAAAGGGACGTGGCTCGTCGTGGAGACCTACGCCTCTGGTAAGAGGTACGTGGTGGTCGAGAACGGGGCTGTGCAGGGGGTCTACTGCGAGCAGGACTGTAGCGGCGAGCCTCTGACCGTCATAGCGTACGAAGTAGCCGGTCCCTGAGTGGGATTTGTTTATTTTCAAACCGATAACCCTCTCTCCACCCGTCCCACTAAGTTTATTAGGTTAACCAAACCTGACAGTGCATTAGGGTGTTTACTTTGCTGCTGGTAGACAACGTGAGCGTCGAAGTGGGCGGTAAGCTGGTCGTCAGAGACGTCACGGTCGAGGTCGGGGACGGGGAGATAGTCGCCTTAATGGGGCCTAACGGCAGCGGCAAGACCAGTCTCGCCTACGCGGTTATGGGACACCCGGGCTACAGGGTCGTGAAGGGGAGGGTCGTCCTTAACGGGGAGGACATCACCAGCCTCCAGCCCTACGAGAGGGCGAGGAGGGGGCTGTTCCTCTTCTTCCAGAACCCCGTCGAGGTGAAAGGGGTCTCTCTAAGGGACTTGTTCAAAGCGATCAACACCTCGTGGCGCCAGATAGAGGGGGTCGACTCGCTACTGGAGGAGACCGCTGCCAAGGTGGGCCTCAAGAGGGAGCTACTCGACAGGGGGCTGAACGAGGGGTTCTCGGGCGGGGAGAAGAAGAGGTCGGAGTTCCTCCAGGCCCTCCTGTTGAAACCCAAGTGCCTGTTGATGGACGAGCCGGACAGCGGGCTCGACTTGGAGGGGGTGAGGCTCCTCGCCGACTACGTAAACAGCGTCGCGGGGGAGGGGGCTTGCGTCCTCCTGATAACCCACTACCCTTCGCTACTACAGCTCGTCAGGCCCTCCAGGGTCCTGGTGATGCACAACGGTGCCGTCGTTGCCTCTGGGGGAGTCGAGCTAGTGGACAAGATAGCCAGGGAGGGCTACTCCTCCGTGGTGTCCCGTAATGGGCTTTGACATCCGGGGCTTCGAGCTAGAAGAGCTCACGGGCGTGGAGTACAGGAGCAGAGTTGAGATAACAGGCAGGGTCAGCAGGAGCCTGGTAGAGGAGATCAGCAGGTCCAAGAAAGAGCCGGAGTGGATGAGGAGGCTCAGGCTCAGGGCTCTAGAGTACTTCGAGGAGGCCCCCGCACCACAGTGGCTGCCGTACATCCAGAGGATAGACCTCGACGAGATAACGACGCTCTACACGAAGCCAGACGTCGAGGTGGCGAGCGACTGGAGCGACCTACCGGAGGAGGTGCGGAGGATCTACGAGAGGCTGGGCCTCCCCGAGGCGTACGCCAGGTACTTAGCCGGGCTCACGACCGTGCTCGACAGCGAAAGCGTCTTCGTGGGCGTGAAGGACTTCCTAAAGAAGCTGGGCGTCGTAATGGTGCCGATGGAGGAAGCCGTCCAGAAGTACCCCGACCTGGTGAAGAAGTACTTCTCGAGGGTCTTCCCCTACACGGACCACAAGTTCGCCGCACTACACTACGCGCTGTGGAGCGGCGGCGTCTTCGTCTACGTGCCGAGGGGGGTGAGAGTCCCCTACCCGGTCGAGGCCTTCTTCTTCCTGGGTAAGGAGATGGAGGGGCAGTTCGAGCACTCGCTCATAGTAGCGGACGAGGGCAGCGAGCTGGTCTTCATTGAGGGATGCAGCGCGCCCAGGCTTAGGAGGGAGAGCTTCCACGACGGCATGGTCGAGATATACGCCCACCCCTCATCCAGGGTCTCCTTCGTCACGGTCCAGAACTGGAGCAGGAACATCATAAACTTCAACAACAAGAGGGCCATCGCGGAGGAGGGCGCCTTCGTGGAGTGGGTGGAGGGGAGCATAGGCAGCAAGATCACGGTGACCTACCCCTCCACCATCCTCAGGGGCGAGGGGGCCAAGACCGTCTCGACCCTCCTCAGCATCAGCAACGGTGGCTACATAAAGGACACGGGCTCTAAGGTCATACACGCCGCTCCGAGGACCTCTAGCAGGGTGTTGTCGAAGAGTATCGTAGCAAACGGCGGCCTCAGCGTCTACAGGGGGCTCACGCAGGTCAACAAGGGGGCTGTCGGCTCGTTCAGCCACGTCGAGTGCGAGAGCCTGATACTCGACGAGAAGAGCGGGTCCTACACCTACCCGATCGTCCACCTGCTCGAGAGAGACGCCGACGTAGGCCACGAGGCCTCAACTCTCAGGCTGAGCGAGGACCAGCTGTTCTACTTGATGTCGAGGGGGTTGAAGAGGAACGAGGCCATCTCTCTGGTAGTAAACGGCTTTGTTAGAGACGTGCTGAGGAAGCTGCCCTTCGAATTCGCCAGCATGTTGAAGAGGGTGGTAGAGCTGGAGTTCGAGGAGTACGGTGGTGTCGGTTGAAGAGCCTGCTCCAGGTCGTAGGAGACTCCCCGACAATAAAGCACTACATCAACCCCTACGAGTACGCGAGGCTGGTCGAGGAGGCCTCTAGAGCGGGCAGTATCGGCGAGCCCGTTGTCCGCGTCGAGGGCGCCAGGGTCGCGCAGTCTCCAACACGAGACGAGTACGCGGGCGATTGTAGTAGCGTCTACTGCCTACTCCACAAGAAGTACGAGTCGGCCCGCTACGATATAGAGGTCGGCGGCGCGCCGGGCAAGGCTGTAGTAGAGGTAGACTCCGGCAGCCTCTTCTCTGCGGTAGGCCTCAACCTGGTGGTTAGTAGTAGCGGGCTGTACGTGCTGGAGTTGAACCTCAACTCGAAGGGGTCTCTCAGCTTGTCTCTGACCGTGGACGCCGAGCCCGGGTCTAGACTCCTGCTGAGAGTTAAGGCTGGCGAGGGGCTGGCGAGCTACCTCCGGTTGGCCTCGGGGCTAGGCTGTTGCGCGAGCGAGAGGGCATTGCTGGTCGAGTCTTCCCGCGTCCTCAAAGTAGAGGAGCTCGTCTCGGTAGACTCGGCTTCGCTCAACGAGAAGGCGGTCGTCCTAGCGCTAGGGAGGAGCGTCGTAGACGTCGACGTGCTCGGGCGCGCGAGGGGCGTTGGCCCGGCTCTCCACGTGAGGCAGTTGCTCGTAAGCCTAGGCGAGTCCACGGCTGCGGCCAGGGGCACTCTTGTAGCCGAAGAGGGGTCTAAGGAGGGCTCGCTCGTCTACGGCATCGAAGCCCTCCAACTAGGGGGCTTAGCCTTCATGCAGCCGAGGCTAGAGGTCAGGACGAACAACGTCGCGGAGGCCAGGCACTACGCTAGGAACGTAAAGCTGGGCACCGAGCAGCTCTTCTACCTGGCCTCTCGCGGGCTCGACCCGCGTGAGGCCAGTATGCTGTTCGTGAGAGGGCTAGTAAAGGAGGGGCTGAGCGACCCGGCGCTCTCGAACACGCTGGTGGAGGAAGTGTTGAGACGCGTTGCCCCACACCTCGAGGCTTGATTGAGCTGGCTATTTAAAGGCCTTACGCCCGTATTATTACATGGTTTGCCCAGTCGAAAAATATGCTAGTGTTGTCCGGATGATGTCCGCTCAGATAGAGGTAGGCAGGTGCCCGCCCAGCTTCGTGGACAACTTGCTAATAGAGCCCTGCTTGTTCCTCGGGGTACTGCCCGTGGTGTCATCCTGCGAGATATCTGGTGACAGCGTAAGCGTAAAGTTCTCCAAGCCGGTTGACCACGTGTGCGAGTACAAGCTCTGGCAGGAGCCCCGCGGCTGGAAGATAGAGCTGAGAAAGGGCCCCGAGCCGAGGGCGAGCGCCTACCTGGAGTGGCTGAGGCTCTACTACCTCGGGGGAGCCTTCTTCAAGCTGGAGTACGAGGTCGCCGGGGGCTTCTTCGCCAAGAGGGAGCTGGCCAAGGTCTACTCAGCCCTGTTCTCCAACTACGCATCCCTCGCCGAGAGGAGGTGCCTAAAGGTCGATATAGCCGAGAGGTTCAGACACCCTGGAGCCCCACGAGCGGAAGTAGAGGAGAAGCCTTTCTGGGAGTCGCTACCAGTGGACATCAAGGTAGACTTGTCACTCGCACTAGTTAGGGCCCAGTACCTGAGGGAGGTAGAGCTGGTTCACGCCTCGGACGGGCTGCCCAAAGCCAACTACCTGGCCAGCAAGGTGAGGTCGGGCGAGTGGATGATAGTGGTGGTCTACCCCAACGGGAGGGAGTACTTACTCGTGTCCAACGGGGTTGTAGTGGGGCGCTACTTGGAGGGGGCCAAGGGCCCAGTAGTCCAGTCGGTCTTCTACAAGCTGAGGACGCCGAAGTAGCTCTAGTTGAGTGAAAAAGCAAGGTTATTATTCTACGGGGCCTAGACTTAATATCCGAGGGCTACCAGTTTGTCCCTCGAGGACCCGTATTCTATACTCGAGAAGTACCTGTCGGCAGAGTCCTACTTCGTCGTGGGCAGGGAGTTCACGAGGGTCGACGCGCTCGAGAAAGCCCTGGGAAGAGCCCTGTTCACAGAGGACTACTTCGTGAAGTACGTGTACGGCAACGCGCTGTTCGTGAAGCAGGTGTTGAGCCCTCACCCACACGCTAGGATCAAGGGCTTCCA
>NZ_JBMFLY010000066.1:0-4543 GCF_049970955.1 Thermogladius sp.
AAGTAGAGCCGGGCGACCTGTTGTACCATGTGAGGGGGGCTATGAACGGTGTTGTAATCGAGACTGACACGGGAAGCTACTTCTTCATGGGGAAGGGTGGGGGCGGCGTTGAGACAGCTCACACCGTGGCAAACGACGTCTTAGCCATCGCGTTGAGGGAGGTGTGAGGGGTGCGTACCCTCGTCGTAGTAAAAATCGGCGGGTCGAACCTGTCGAACATCGACAGCTACGTTAGAGCCGCCGGCTATGTCAGACACTTGTACGAGGCCGGGCTACTACCTATTGTCGTCGTGTCCGCGGCTAAGGGTGTCACAGACAAGCTTCTGGTGGCCTTACAAGGGGACAGAAACGCTTTCTACGAGGTAGTAGAGCTTTACTCCGAGCTAGCTCGCGGAATAGGAGGCGAGAAGCTCGAGCAAGAGGTAAGAGGGCTGGCAGAGGTGCCTCTCAAAGCGATGAAGGCGGGTCTCGAGCGACCAGTACTCGGCGACATAGTTCTCTCCTACGGTGAGAAAGCCAGTAAGCTGGTCCTCTCAAGCGCGATTGAGACAGAGGTGGGGAGGGTGGTGAGGGTAGACGCGGAGGAGGTCATCAAGACTGACTCCAGACACGGAGACGCCTCGATCATCTACGAGAGTACCGAGCCAAGAGTAGAGTGGCTCGTCAAAATGGCCTCCGAGAATAACGTGGTAATAGTCATCGAGGGTTTCATCGGGAGCGACGAGAAGGGTGTGACTACAACACTTGGCCGAGGCGGGTCGGACCTGACCGCTACTGCCATAGCCGCGCTGGGCGGTATAGGAGAGGTAAGACTAATAACGAACGTTAAAGGGGTGTACTCGGTCGACCCTGATTTAGGCATTAAACCAAGGGTAGTGAAGTGCCTAAGCTACCGTGAAGCAGACGAAGCGGCTAGACACGGCGTCAAGAGGTTTAACGCGAAGACGTTCGAGCCCCTCCTCCTCTTCCCGGGGCCTGTTGTTAGAATAGGCGACTACGAGCACCTAGGCTCGTCAGTTATGAGAGAGCTGGGGGAGGGGGATAAAGGGCCTAAAATCGTACACGCGTCTCTCAGCCCCTACCCGCGGGTCGTGGTGATAGGTGAGGACGACAGTAGGCTCAGGACTATTAGGAGGGTGGTGGAGGTCCTTGAAAGCGAAGACATCGAAATCCAAGGCCTTGAGGCTGGAGTAGGTAGGCACTCGGTGGTCGTATATATACCTAAAGATTATATTCCCAGAGCTGTTAGATTACTCCACAAGCACCTGATAGGGGAGGGGGAGCCGTGAAGAAGGCCGCGATTCTAGGAGCTACGGGGCTCGTCGGGCAGAGGTTCGTATCCCTACTGGCAGACCACCCTTGGTTCGAGATCGCACTATTACAGTCCTCGGGTAAGAGCGCCGGCAAGAGGTACGGCGAGAGCGTGAAGTGGGTCTTAGACTCACAACTCCCTGCCAAAGTGGCCGACCTACCGGTGGAGCCCTTAGACCCGGCTTCTATCGCCCGCGAAGGCGTCGACGTCGTTTTCTCAGCTCTCCCCGCCGAAGTATCGGTCGACGTGGAGCTAGAGCTCGCCAGGAAGGGCCTGATCGTTGTTTCTAACGCCAGCCCTATGAGGATGGAGCCGGACATACCCCTTCTACTACCCGAAGTCAACGCCGACCACATAGAGGTGTTAGAGCTACAGAGGAGGCGTAGAGGCTGGAGTGGCGGTATAGTAAAGGTGCCCAACTGTACTACGTCAATACTGACCCTCTCCCTCAAGCCCCTGCTAGACGAGTTCGGCCTGAGGAGGGTCGTCGCCTCCTCGATGCAGGCCATATCTGGGGCAGGCCTGACGGGTCTCCCGTCCATGCTGATAATGGACAACCTGATACCCTTCATCGAGGGCGAGGAAGAGAAGGTAGAAGAAGAGACGCTCAAGCTACTGGGTAGCGTAGGGAGCGAAGGAGTGACGCTCAACAACAGCTTCGCGGTGACCGCCAGCTGCCACAGGGTTATGGTGCTCGAAGGTCACACGATCGCCGTGTTCGCTGAGCTGGAGAAAAAGAATGTAGAGGTGGAAGAGGTCATTAAAGCCATGGAGGAGTTCAGGGGGAACAAGATAAAGGGCCTAAACCTGCCATCTCAACCCGAGAAGCCGGTTATAGTGAGAAGAGAGCCCGACAGGCCGCAACCACGTCTCGACAGAGAGGCCGGCAGAGGGATGAGCGTCGTTGTGGGGCGTGTCAGGCCAGACAAGGTCATGGGCGGTGTTAAGTACGTGGTGCTGGGCCACAACACGATTAGAGGGGCCGCCGGGAACGGTGTCTTGATCGCAGAGCTACTGGTTAAGAAAGGCCTCGTCTAAAAACTCCCCCGTTTTCAGGCTAGAGCCTGGTCTATGTCCTCTATAAGGTCGTTCACATCTTCGAGGCCCACCGACAGCCTGACCAGGTCCTCGGTTATCTTGAGCCTCCTCCGGAGGTCTTCGGGCAGGTACATACTGCCCGCTTTGGCCGGTAGTACCGCAAGCGACTCGGTGCCCCCAAGGCTTGGTGCCCTCTTTATCACCCTCAACTTCTTCATGAACCTCAGTGCCCCGTCGTAACCGCCTTTGACTCTGAAACTCAAAACGCCCCCGTAGTTGCTTGTCGCGAAGAGCCTCCTAGCGATCGGGTGGTACTCGTCCTTGTCGAGCCCCGGGTAGTGGACTTCCTCCACCCTAGCGTGTTCCGCCAAGAACTCGGCTATTGCTTTAGCAGACTTGGACACTCTCTCGAATCTGACCTCGAGAGTCTTCGCACCCCTGTAAACGAGGTACGCCTCTAGAGGTGCCATTATCGACCCTGTCATACGCCGCCAATCCCACAGCTCGGATATCTCTTTCCTAGCACCCAGCAGAGCGCCTCCAACCACGTCGTTGTGGCCCGCAATGTACTTGGTCAAGCTGTGTACGACAAACCTAGCCCCCAACTTGAAAGGCTTGACGTTTAGAGGAGTCGCGAACGTGTTGTCGACCACCAGAATAGAGCCTGTGTCCTTCAAGCCCTCTACCAGCTCTACGAGGTCGACGACCTTCAACGTCGGGTTTGTGACGGTCTCCACGAACACGACCGCCGGCTCTCTGCCCAAGGACTCGAGTATTTCTCGCGCCGATGGGAATACGAGGTCGAGTTTGCCCCCCACTTTTTCAACCAGGCGACGGACCATGAGGTAGGTCGTACTGTAGACTTCCGCCGACATAACCACTCTGATACCTGGCTTCACGAGGTAGAGGAACAGCGTAGTCTCGGCAGCCATTCCGCTGTTAAACGCCAGGGCGTCCTCTGTTTCCTCGAGCGAGCTTAGGAGTCTCTCGAGGGCTCTGACCGTAGGGTTCTCCTCTCTACCGTACCTAACGTAAGTCCCCCGGTCCGTGTACTTCGCAAGGCCTTGCTCGTAGTCTACGTACTCGTACACAACGCTCAAGTAAACCGGTGGTATGTGAGACCCGTACGGGTCGCTTAATCCCTCGATGTTAACAAGTCTGGTACCCGTCCTCACGCTCCCACCTAAGAGGGTTGATAAACTATCGACGGAAAAAGTCTTGTCTTATAAGCCGTCTTCAGAACTTTACCTCGGGGTCTTTCAGCGCGTGTCCTGTAGCTATGAGCACGGTGGTCTCGTCCCGCCCTATCAGCCCCTGCTCGACCGCAACTCTATACCCTGCTAATGGTGCCGCCGAGGCGGGCTCTACGCCTATCCCCTCTTCTCTCGCGAGGGTTTTGAGCGCCTCCACAATCATGGCATCGCTGACCGATAACATGAAGCCCCTCGACTCTCTAACGGCGGTGAGGGCCTTTAGCCAGTTCACGGGTCTTCCGATCTTTATCGCTGTAGCCACTGTATACGGTCTCTCAACAGGTACCAGCTCGTCGGCTTTGGCGAGCCAGGTCTTGAAGACAGGTGACGCGCCCTCGGCCTGGACGCCTATCATCCTAGGTACCCTGTCAGTAACTCCAACCTCGCGGAGCTCCCTGAACCCCTTCCATATAGCGTATATGTTGCCTGCGTTGCCGACAGGCACGATCACATTGTCGGGGACGAACCCTAGTTGTTGGTATATCTCGAACGCTATGGTCTTCTGCCCCTCGAGCCTCCAGGGGTTTACGGAGTTTAGAGGGTATACATGTCTTGAAGCCTTGTCGACGTACCTCGCTACGACCTCTTCTAGAGCCTCGTCGAAGTTCCCGTCTACCTCGACTACCTTGGCGCCGTGTAGTAGGGCTTGGAAGAGCTTGCCTCTAGCCACCGAGCCCTTGGGTAGGTAGACCAGGCACTCGAGCCCAGCCCTCGCCGCGTACGCGGCTGCCGACGCCGATGTGTTTCCGGTGCTGGCGACCACGACGCTCTTAGCACCTATGTACTTAGCAATAGTGACAGCGAGGGTCATACCCCTATCCTTGAAGCTGCCCGTGGGGTTAGCGCCTTCGAATTTCACGAACAGCCGCCTGTTGCTCTTCGAGGGTATGAGAGGAGTGTCGCCCTCGCCAAGCGATACAGGCTCAACGTCCTTCTTCAC
>NZ_JBMFLY010000067.1:0-4440 GCF_049970955.1 Thermogladius sp.
GTCTCAAGGCTAATCAAGTGAATCAGCGCGATTAAACAGTTTTCCCACTAAAGTTTTTATTTCACCATACTACACATATATGTATAAGGAGAAGGGTCGGTTCTATGGCTAGTAAACCCTCTCGAACCCCCTTAATAATCGCCATAGTGGTGATCGTAGCGATAGTTGCGGCTGCGCTGGGCTACTACATTTACACCTCGAAGCCCGCCGCGACACCCTCCCCGTCTCCAACCCCTACCAAGGTTAAGATTGAGAAGGTCGTCATCGGCGTCGTCCAGCCCTTGACGGGCCCTTACGCTATATTCGGTAGAGAGGCGGTCGACGCCGCCAGGCTTGTCGTGGACATAATCAACAACGAGCTAGGCGGGGTCAGGTCGCTCGGGGGCGCGAAGCTGGACATCGTGGTCGAGGACGCCGGTACGTCGCCCGAGTCCGCTAGGCTGGCGGCGGAGAAGCTGATCTCGCAGTACCACGTCCCCATAATTTACGGGGCGTACATCAGCAGGTTCACGATGGCGATGGGTACTGTGACCGAGCAGAACAAGGTCATCCTGGTGACGGACGCCCTAGTAGACGACCTGGCTAACCAGGGCTGGATGTACTTCTTCAGAGTGGCCCCCAGAGCCAGCGCTCACGGAGTCTCGGCCGTGGACTTCGTCATGGATATGGCTAAGAAGTACAACGTGACCATTAGGACAGCCGTGATCATCAACGAGGACTCAGTGTTCGGGACTACGGTTAGCAACGGAGCCCACCTCCAGCTAGTAAAGTACGGCGTGGAGGTGTTGTCGCACATAACCTACCCGTACGACATCACGGACATGAGCCCGATCATAGACCAGATCAAGAGGTTGAACCCGGACATCATAATAGCCGTCCCCTACTTCAGCGACGGGGTCCTGTTCGCAAAGACGGCGAAGGCCGCCGGGCTGAACCCCAAGTTCATAGCGGGCGCCGGCGCGTGCGGCTTCACGGACCCGGACTCCATTAAGGCGGCCGGCGACGCCGTCCTGTACTACACCAACACCTACAGTTACAACCCGGCGAAGCCGACGGAGTGGAACAGGAAGCTGGTCAGCGAGTTCATGAGGAGGTACGGTAAGATGCCGACCGAGGCCGCCGGGGAGGTCTTCTACTCCTTCTTCACGATCTACGAGGCGCTCGAGAAGGCCGGCCAGATGTTCCCGGACGACCCGTTGAACCCAGACCACTTGAGGCAGGCCTTCCTCAGCCTAGACCTGAACGAGAGCAACAGCATAGCCGCCCAGCTCTACCCGACGGGCAGGATTAAGTTCGCGCCGAACGGCGAGAACCTGTACGCGGGTACAGCCGTACTACAAGTACAGTTGATAAACGGCACTCTAACACCTGTCGTTGTGTGGCCTCAGCCACAGGAGGGCGTCCAACCCGTATTCCCCAGACCCGGTAGCTGATTTTTTCGTCCCCGACTGCTCCCTAACCAGCCAATTTTATTAAGAATTGTCCCACACCTATATACAGAGGACGCATCCGTACACGCATGTACAGGGTGTTGTATAGATGTCGGTTGGAGGAGTACTCATCGCCATCCTACAGCAGGTTATAGACGGGGTCTTCCTAGGCTTGTTCTACGCGATAGTAGCCTCAGGCCTAGCCCTCATATTCGGGGTCATGGACATAATCAACTTCGCCCACGGAGACCTAGTCATGATCTCGGCGTACTTCGTGTGGCTGATATCGACATACCTAAACATAGACCCTTTGTTGTCGATGCTCCTAGTGCTACCAGTATTGTTTGTGCTGGGGCTCGCGATACAGAAGGGGCTGATAAACCCCGTCCTCGGCAAGGAGCCCCTTATCCAGATAGCTGTGACGGTCGGGCTAGGTTTCGTGCTCCAGAATATAGCCCTGGGCTACTTTAAGGCCGAGCCGAGGGGGTACCCGAACCCCGTCTTCTCGGGCGGTATAAGCATAGGGCCGTTTGTAATATACGAGTCAAAGCTGCTGTCGGCGGCGGTGTCGGTCCTCGTACTTTTCCTACTGGACCAGTTCTTGTCGAGGACTAAGCTAGGCCTGGCAATGAGGGCTGTCACAGACGACAGGTCTAGTGCCATGCTCATGGGCATCAACGTCGAGAGAGTCTACCTGCTCACGTTCGCGATCGGAATGGTATTGGTAGGAGTGGCCTCGGGCCTGTGGATGGAGATGGGGCAGGTGTGGCCCTACCTCGGGACCTCTTTCAGCCTGGTCTCGTGGGTCGCAGTAGCACTCGCGGGTCTCGGCAGCATACGGGGCTTGGCGGTCTCGGCCGTGATCATCGGGATAGCCGAGTCTATGGGCAGCCTCATAAGCCCCTCGGTGAAGATGGCCGTGGTCTACCTGATATTCTTCTTCATACTGTGGTTTAAGCCGAGGGGCTTCTTCGCGAAGAGGTGAAGAGATGTGTTGACGAGGAGCACTCTACTCTCGATCGCCCTCTTCCAAGCCGCCCTACTGGCAGTGGGCTTCCTAGTGTCGGGGAACAACTACTACATGCTCTTACTGACCCAGGTAGCGCTGTTCGCGGCCTTCGTCGCCGCTTGGAACATCATCGGCGGCCTGACCGGGCAGCTAGACTTGGCTTCGAGCGCTTACATGGCTCTCGGGGGTATAGTGACCTCGCTCTTGTGGATGAGGCTCGGGCTACCGCCAGTGGTGGGCGTGTGGGTGGGCGGCGCCGTCGCCGCGGGTCTGGCAGTGTTGATCGGTATACCCACGTTCAGGTTCGGGGTCAGGGAGGTCTGGTACGCCCTGATGACAGCCTCCCTTGTCGTCATACTGAACAACTTGTTCAGGTACTTCATGGGCCCCTGGGACTTCTACTTGCCGAACAAGTGGGGCTGGCTGTACCTGAGGCCCAGGACCTACTTCGAGCTCTTCATCATAGTCGACGTGGTCTTGTTGGCGGTCATACTCGTCAACATCTACATCACGGGCTCCAAGATCGGCTACTACTTGAGGAATATAAAGGAGGACGAGCTCGTCTCCGAGGCTATCGGCATCGACACGAGGCTCTACAAGCTGATAGCTCTAGCCATATACTCCTTCATAACGGGCGCGGCCGGGTTTTTACAGGTGGTCATATACTCGAGCTTCTCGTACAGGCTCTTCGACGCCGGGCTCGCTATAAGCATCGCTATAATGGGGATAATCGGGGGCCTAGGCTCTATTAGCGGGGCGATAGCGGCCGCCATGGTCTTCAGGGCTCTAGGCGAGTACCTGCGTAGCACCCTGGGCGGGGTCTTCCCCGGCCTAGACCTCCTCCTCTACGGCGTGGCCCTGATAGTCGTCGGGATCCTCAAGCCAGAGGGCCTAGCCGGGCTTTTCAACCAGTTGAGGAGGTGGTGGAGGAAGTGAGCGGCCCGGAAGTCATCCTGAGGGTCGAGAACGTGACGAAGAGGTTCGGCGGTGTAGTGGCGCTCAACGACGTCACCCTCAGCGTGGGTAGAGGGGAGATAGTCGGCCTCATAGGGCCCAACGGCTCTGGTAAGACGACGCTGTTCAACTGTATCACCGGGGTGTACAAGCCGGACAAGGGCAGGGTGTTCTTCATGGGTAGGGACATAACCGGCCTACAGCCCCACGAGGTGGCGAAGCTGGGTATAGCCAGGACGTGGCAGAAGGTGAGGCCTTTCAGGAACCTGACCGTCCTGGAGGCCGTGACAACGGGGGCTCTCTTGAGGACGGACAGCGTGGAGGAGGCCCGTAAAACAGCCGTCGAGGTCCTCGAGTTGATCGGTCTACCAAGGGAGGAATGGGGGAGGCTGGGGAGCGAGATCACGCTAATGGAGCACAAGCTCGTAGACCTGGCTAGAGCCCTGGCCACCGGGCCCAAACTCCTCTTGCTGGACGAGATCGCCGCCGGCCTCAGGCCCCACGAGCAGGAGAGGCTGGCCGAGGTCATCAAGAAGGTGTGGAGCGACCGGGGCTTGACCATCGTAGTGGTCGAGCACGTCATGAGGTTCGTGATGTCCCTGAGCAAGAGGGTCGTGGTACTCCACGAGGGCAGGGTGATCGCCGAGGGCCCCCCGGAGGAGGTCGCCTCGAACCCCAGGGTGATAGAGGCGTACCTTGGTATCAAGCCCGTCTAGGTGGTCGGATGACCCGCCTACTCGAGCTTAGGAGGGTTAACGCGGGCTACGGCGAGTTCAAGGTCCTGCACGACGTCTCCCTCTACGTCGACAAAGGCGAGATAGTCGCCGTCGTAGGCCCCAACGGAGCCGGCAAGACTACACTGCTCCGGACTATCATGGGCTATACCACGCTGTACAGCGGGAGCGTCGTCTTCAAGTCGGTCGACATCTCCGGCAAGAGAGTCCACGAGCGGGTGGCGCTGGGGCTCACGATGGTGCCGGAGGGCAGGGGGATCTTCCCTAACCTCACCGTCGAGGAGAACCTGCTAGCGGGGGCTTACCTAGAGAG
>NZ_JBMFLY010000068.1:0-4416 GCF_049970955.1 Thermogladius sp.
GTAGTGGGGTTCCCGCTAGGATACGTGACCAGCACCGCCCTCTCCCCCCAGTCAACTGGTGTCACGCAGGCGGGCCAGGCTAAGGAGTATCAGATCGGTGTCACTCTACCGCTTTCTGGAGAGCTGTCCTCCATAGGCAAGATATGGGAGAAAGTCGTCTACCTCGCTTTCGACGACTTGAACAACGAGGTCAAGGCCTACGGTTTCAACGTTACCTTCAAGCCCGTAATACTGGACGACGGAACGCAGGACGACAAGGCCCTCGCTAACGTGCAGAGCTTTGCCCAGATGGGTATAAAGGTCGTCATAGGCCCGGCCGCTAGCTCGCAGGTCAAGGCTGTGAAGTCGTTCGCCGACGCCAACCACATCGTCATCATATCCCCGTCCTCGACGGCGCCTACCCTCGCTATACCGAACGACTTCATATTCAGAACCGTGGGTAGCGACGCGAAGCAGGCTAAGGCCCTCGCCACTCTAGCGT
Organism: Thermogladius sp.; assembly: GCF_049970955.1. Classification (NCBI taxonomy): domain Archaea; kingdom Thermoproteati; phylum Thermoproteota; class Thermoprotei; order Desulfurococcales; family Desulfurococcaceae; genus Thermogladius; species Thermogladius sp. The sequence goes on from NZ_JBMFLY010000068.1 coordinate 482, forward strand.
ACATGCAAGGCGCCCGTACGGTGGTCGTCTTCCACCGTAACGACGAGTACGGCAACGCCTTCGCCGACTTCTTCACGAGGTACTTCTCCCAGTTCAACAACACGAAGGTGTACGACCTGCCATACCAGACAGGCCTGAGCGACTACACCTCCGAGGTCAACGCCCTCGCCTCCAAGGTGCAGTCCACGGGAGCAGACTCCGTGGTCTTGATCGCCTTCGACACGGACGCCGCTAACATCCTAGCCCACGCCGCCGGCAACAGCGTTCTTTCCAGTGTTAGGTGGTTCTTGTCCGAGGGGCCGCACGGGGCCCGGGAGCTCCTCTCGCCGACGATAGGGCAGTTCGCGCAGAAGGTCAGGCTCCTAGGCACCAGACCCCTCTTCGCCCACAACCCGCTCTACGACGAGTTTGCTAAGAAGCTGAAGGAGAAGTACGGTGTAGAGCCCACCGTCTTCTGCGACACCCTCTACGACGCAATACAGCTAGCGGGCTGGGCCATCCTCAGAGCCGGCAAGTACGACGGCGACGCGATAAGGGCTGCCCTCGTCGAGGTGGCTAAGCACCACTATGGTCCGAGCGGCTGGACCGTGTTCGACGAAAACGGTGACAAGGCCTTCCAGGACTACGGCGTGTGGGCTATAGTCAAGACGGACCAGGGATACCAGTTCATGGACGTCGGCATGGTCCAAGGAGACTCTGTGATCTTCACTACGACGCCGTACAGGTGACGAGCCGTGATGATAACCCAAGACTTAATAAGTTTTTTCCTCTTCTCCCTTCTCTACCTCACCGTGTCCATACCCCTCGTCCTCGCTTACCGCGTTACTAAGGTAATCAACTTTACCGTCGCAAACTACATAACCTACGGGGCCTACACAGCTGTTTTACTGGACTACTATATGAGGAGCAGTTTTGGGCACAACTCGCTCTTGCTAACGGTACTCACCTCATTTGCTCTCACGGGCTTGATCGCCGTATTGTCGAATTTAGCCGTCTTCAAGCCCCTTGCCGAGATGAGGGTGAAGGGGGACGTCCTCATGATCGCCTCCATGGGGCTGTGGATCGTCCTCAAGTACGTGCTCTACATCGTGTCTGATATCGCGAGCTCCGCTTGGAGGACGAACCTGGTCTCGTACTCCCAGATCCACTACGACGATATCTCCCTGTTAACGGTGAGAGCCGGGCTTGTAGGCGTACAACAGAGCCTTGTAGTCTTCCCACTACTCGCGCTCACGTCCATGTTAATCCTGTACCTGGTCTTAAACGCGACCAGAGTAGGAAGGGCTGTCCTCGCGGTCGCCGACAACAGCGTGCTGGCGTCGCTCTCGGGTATCGCTGTTGAAAGAGTCGTCAACCTAACCTGGTTTCTCACAGCCGGTCTCATATCGCTCGCGGGCGTCATGTGGACCACGTACAGCGGGGCAATAACTCCCGAGGTAGGGGACTCCCTCATACTACAGGTATTCACCATCGCTTTCATAGGCGGTCTCTCATCACTGACAAGGACGGCCGCCGGCGCTCTGCTGATTAGCGGAGTGGAGAACTTCGGCACAGACCTCTTGAGCACGTACTTGGGCTTGCCGACTAGCATTAAGCCAATGCTCACGTTTACCGTACTACTCGCGACTCTAATCGTGAGCCCGCCACTCGGAGTTGCGGGTGGTGTGCCGTACAGGTTTACGAGGGGTGCTAGACGTTGATCGACGTGTTGGGGTTCCTGATCACTCTAACCACCTACATCGGCATCTACCTGGTCCTCTCCCTGACGTTGACTCTCGAGGTGTCGAGCGGGATCACGAACTTCGGCAAGGTGGCGTTCTACGGCCTAGGAGCCTACACTGGCGCACTCATAGGAACCTACCTGCCACTGGCAATTACTGGTAGCAGGGCGTCCCCCTTCGACGTGAACGGGATACAGCTCCTGTACACGATATCGAAGAGCGACCCTGTGCTCGACCTGTCCGTTTTCTTGTTGTCCCTTGCCGCCGGGTTCGCTGTTTCTGCTCTTTTTGGCCTACTGTTGACGTACCCTATCCACAGGGTCGGAAGCGCTCTAGTGGGCTTCACACTCCTGAGCACGGGCGAAGTCCTGAGGCTCTTCTACCTGAACGCGGAGCCGCTGGGCGAGAGCAAGGGGTTCATGGGTATACCGAACCCCTTCGCGTGGCTTCCGCAGGCCAAGGTGGCCGAGGCGTTGTACCTCATTATAGTGTGGTGCTTCGTAGGCCTCACATACTTTATTGTAAGCAGGATAATGAACTCGCCGCTAGGCAGGATTCTGAAGGGGATACGTGATGACGAGCTCGTCGCCCTGTACGCGGGCTGGCCGACGCCCCTGATCAAGTCCAAGGTGCTGGCCCTTACGTCCGGCTTAACGGGTGTAGCGGGGGTCCTCTGGGCGTACTACTTCACGAGTATAAACCCGAACATGTTCACCCCCTCGCTCACGTTCAATATATGGGCAATGGTGATCCTCGGCGGCATAGACAGCATAGTGGGCGGCGTGTTGGGCACTGTCCTCCTCGCCTCCGTGGACTACGCCATGAGGTTCGTCATACCCTTCATTGGTACAACGGTCGTGACCCCCGACTACCTCCGCTGGATCATAGTGGGGCTGGTGATGCTAGTCGTCCTACTTAAGAAGCCGGAGGGTCTCGCACCTAGACGAGGAGGTGTGTCAAAGCTGTGAGAGGGGTGGGAGAGCATGGGTGTTAAGCTGATCGTCGAGAAGGTCACCAAGAGGTTTGGCGGAGTCGTGGCGCTGAATAAAGTCTCGATAAACGTGCCCTCCTCGCTCGTAGTGGGCTTAATAGGCCCGAACGGGTCGGGTAAGACAACGCTATTCAACGTGGTAACAGGCTACTACACGCCCGACGAGGGGCGGGTGCTGATCGAGGATTCCGGCAGAGTAGTCGACATCACTGGGTGGAACCCTAACAGGGTCTCTAGGATGGGTGTGGCTAGAACTTTCCAGATACCGCGGCTCATACCCTCGCTGACCGTTCTAGAGAACATGCTACTGTTCTACGACTACGGCTCGTGCGCGTCGATCACCTGCAGTCTCCGAAGGAAGTGGGTCAACGTCGAAGAGGCTGCTATAGCGAGAGCGATGAGCATCCTAAGGGAGTTCGGCCTCGAGAGCATAGCACACAAAAGACCGGCTGAGCTATCCGCAGGACACCTCAAACTGGTAGAAACGTTGAGGGGTCTCATGTCTGACGCGAAGCTGTTTATGCTCGACGAGCCTTTCGCAGGAGTAGAGAGCTGGATGGCGCGTAAGTTGACTGAGACCATAAGGAAGATAAACAGGGAGAAGGGCTCAACGTTCGTGATCATAGAGCACAGGATAACGGAGCTACTGGAGGGTGTCGACTACGTCTACGTCCTTCACAACGGTAGCCTACTCGCTGAGGGCAAGCCAGATGAAGTGGTCTCGGACGAGAGGGTTATAAAGGCGTACTTGGGGAAGTGAGAATGCTGGAAGTCGTTAATCTAGTCGCCGGGTACGGGAAGCTGAAAGTTCTAGAAAACGTGTCCTTGAGGGTTGGGGATAGAGAGATCGTCTCGGTAGTGGGCCCGAACGGGGCTGGCAAGACAACGCTACTAAACTCGATCATGGGGTTGGCCGAGGTCTACAGCGGGAGGGTCTACTTCAACGGCACCGACATAACCGGGTTAAAGACGGAGAAGAGAGTGGCGCTCGGTTTAAGCTACTCTCCTCAGACCAACAACGTCTTCCCTAACCTGAGCGTCCTGGAAAACCTACTGCTCGGGGCGTACACGAGGCGCCACGACAGGTTGAGAGACGACATTGAGGATGTCTTCAGGCTGTTCCCCGAGCTAGCCGATAGGGCTAAGAGCAAGGCGAAGAACTTGAGCGGAGGAGAGCGGCAAATGCTGGCGATCGCGAGAGCCCTAATGTCCAAGCCGAAGCT
>NZ_JBMFLY010000069.1:0-4319 GCF_049970955.1 Thermogladius sp.
ACCCCGAGCTGGCGATAGACTGGCCGATAAGAGAGGGCGTCATAGTGAGCGAGAAAGACAGGAAGTGCCCCGGGTTCAGGGAGGCCGAGAAGTTCGGGTTCCCCGGGAAAAGCTAGCTTGTAGCCGGCTCCTCTCTCGCGTCTAGTACACCGTCGTAGTTCCTGGCCACCCACTCGTCAATGTACTTTTTGAGTAGCGAGGCGCGGACGAACGAGCCGAGCACCGCCTTGGCTGTGAGCGGGATGACGGGCGCCCTGTGGACGTCTATGACCATTCCCCTGGCCTCTAACAGGCGGGCGAGCCTTAGGCCGTCCGCGACAGTCCTCAGGACTAGCCTGTCCTTGTACCTGAGGAAGAGGAGACCTGCCTTGACCAGCCTGTACACGGGTGCCACGCCCCTGAGCCTGCTGTTACTCACCCGGGCGAGTGCGACCCCGTTTCTCGCGCTGTAGTACTCGGCCAGGAGCCTGCGGGTTCTCTTTCTTCCTAGGGTGGCCGACCTGTAGTGCTCTGCCACGGCCTTCTCTAGGGCCACGGAGGGATGTCCGCAGCCCCATAGCTCTAGGCCCAAGACGTTGTCGTCGCCGTAAGCGAAGAACTCGCCTACGAATAGCCGCTCCCCGACGCACTTGAGCACGTGCTCCACCCTGTAGAGGGAGCAGGAGCCGTCAGCGTATGAAACGTAGACGGGGTGCCTCAGGATCCACGGGTAGGCTTTTTCGACGCCGAAAGGGTGGGAGACCAGCATCTCGTCCACGTAGTCGCCGGCCGTGTCTATAAGTCTCGTCCCCAGCTTGAGGACCACGCCCTGGACGGCGGCCACCCGGGGATGCTCCTCGAGGTAGTCCACGAGCGCTCTCAGGCCGTCCGGGTAGATCACGGCGTCGTTGTTTAGGAGGAGGACGTACTTGGAATCCCTGTCCCTCGCGGCGAAGCCCAGGTTGCTCCCGCCCGTGAAGCCAAGGTTCGAGCCCGCCCTGACAACCTTGACCCTCACGCCTCCCCTGTGCGCCTCCAGGTAGCCCCGCACACTCTCGAAGCTCCCGTCTGTCGAGGCGTTGTCAACGACGACAAGCTCCAGCATGTCAGGAGGGTAGTCCACGGACAGGACGGACTCGAGAGACCTCAAGACTACCCCGATAAACTTGGAGGAGTTGTAGTTGAGCCAGATGACCGTGACCCTGGGGGGCAAACACCGACCCCAAGAGAGAAATGGAGGTGCCCGGCTTATAAGCAGGAGAAGAACTGTCTGTTCCTAGAGGCGACCATAGACGACCCCGAAACCACGGGACGTCCTGGACCATCCGGGGGAGCAGACGCTCGCATGGAAGAGGGAGCTATTCAAGAGTAGTAGTGGTGGGACTGCTAGGCTGTAGCGTGGTTGCCTAGTGGGGGCTACCCTGTTTTAATGCCTGGCTAGACATTTTATCAACTCTGGTCACTATGGGTAGAGCAGTTGTCCTGTCGGGCTGCGACGGTAGCGGTAAGACGACCGTTGCGAGGGCCCTTTCCTCCTACCTGGCGGCCTCTCACAGGGCCTCGACCCACTGGTTGAGGGGGAGCCACCTCCACGTCTCGCTACTCTACAGGCTCCTCTCTAAGACGAGGGCTTTCAGCGGAGCCGACAACCCCTACTACAAGCTATCGGTGCCGCCGGGCCTCAGGGGGCTGTTCGCGCTACTGGAGTTCACGGGGTTCCTACCCCAGCTGCTCGCGAGGCGGCTGAGGCTCCTCTTCAGCGACGTCGTCGTGTGCGACAGGGGCGTCTTGGACTTCCTGGTCTGGGTCTCGGCCACGCTGAGGTACGGGGGCTTCCTCGGGACAGCGCTCGGCAGGTTCCTGCTAGCCCTGGCCTCCAGGGAGAGGCCCGTCGTCCTTACAGCGAGGCTGGACGTGCTGAGGAGGAGGGCCGACGTGCCGCCCTCTTTCCTTAAAACAGAGTACGCCTACTACACTGTACTGGCGAGGTACATCGCCTCAACAACTGTGGACACCTCTAGTAGCAGGCCGGCCAGGACAGCCGCGGAGGTGCTGTATAGGCTTGAGCTCTAGGACCCTGAGGCTGGTCAGGGCGCTGGAGGGCCTGGAGAAGCCGGGGGAGGGCGAGCTGGGGGAGCTGGTCGAGGCGGCTGGCTTGAACAAGGTGCTACTGGGCTTCCTCAGGTCTGCGGGCGTGGAGGGCGAGGCGAGGCGCCGCGAGGAGGAGAGGTACAAGTGGTTCCGCAGCGTCGTGGGGGAGGTGGCCGGCGCGCTGAGGGGGCTGGACTACGCGCTACACAAGTTCAGGAAGCCGGTGGAGCACGTCTCGGTCGACGTAGACGTCCTGGTCGACGCGCGGCAGCTACCCGAGGCGGTCAAGAGGCTGGCGTCGAGGGGCTTCAGGGTCGAGGTCTGGGAGAAGTACACGGTCACGATGACGAGGGGGCGGGCTATAGTAGACCTCTACACGCACCCCTCCTTCGCGTGGGTTGTTTACCTAGACGGGGAGGAGCTCCTCGAGTGCTGCACCGAGGAGTTCGAGTGGGAGGGCCTCGAGCTCAGGGGCCTCACAAGAGAGGCGGAGGTAGTCGTCACAGCAGCCCACGCGGTGTACAAAGAGCACGTCTACCTCCTAGCAGACTACTTCACGGTGAAGAAGTGGCTCAACAAGAGGGCCCTAGACCTCGCGATAGAGCTCGGGGTAGAGGACTCCCTCAGGGCGTCCACGCGCTTGAACGAGCTGGTGGACAGCGGGCTGGTAGAGCTCCCCTCGAGGATACCGGTCTCCTACCTAGCCGGGGCCTACGCGCGCAAGCTGTTCAGGGACAGCGTGTTCAGGTCGACCCTAGTCAACGCGCTGGAGTACATGCTGACGGAGAGAGCCGGTAGATCGGTCAAGTGGAGACTGACGAGGGCCTCCTACTAGGCCCTTCCACCGCGTGCGGGCGGTAGCGCGGCTACGCGTAGCCCGGGTGACGAGGCTCTACTACTTCAACGCCTATATGCCGGCCGGTAGTAAAGCACCCGGCCCCGCCCCTAAGGCGGGGAGGGTGCAGGTGGTTGATCCTCTGGGGGTACCTGCGAGGTCTGCGGACTTTTGAAGTTTTATTAGCGAGCGGGCCTCTAATCTAGCTAGCGTACACGCGGACAGGCAACCAGCGGTGTGCTCGGTTGGGCAGGCTCGTCCTCGTCACGGGGGGAGCGGGGTTCATCGGCAGCCACCTCGTCGACAGGCTAGTCCTCGAAGGGTACAGGGTCAGAGTCGTCGACAACCTCAGTAGCGGCAGGCTCGAGAACCTGGAGAGGCACAGGGGGAGTAGCTCCGTTGAAGTAGTGGTGGGCGACCTCAAGGACCCCGGCACGGCCCTCAAGGCCGTGGAGGGCGTTGAGGCGGTCTTCCACTTCGCCGCGAACCCCGAGGTGAGGGTCAGCACCACCAACCCCGAGGTCCACTTCAGCGAGAACGTGGTGGCGACCTTCAACCTCCTCGAGGCGATGAGGAGGAGGGGCGTGGGGGACCTCGTCTTCGCCTCGTCGAGCTCGGTCTACGGGGAGCCGGGCCACATACCGGTGGGCGAGGAGGAGCCCGTGAGGCCCGTCTCGGTGTACGGCGCCAGCAAGGCCGCCTGCGAGAACCTGATGCACGCGTACTCCAGGCTCTACGGTATCAGGGCCGTCTCCCTCAGGTACGCCAACATCGTGGGGCCCAGGCTGAGGCACGGCGTTATATGGGACTTGGTAAACAAGCTCCTGGCAAACCCCAGGGAGCTCGAGGTGCTGGGGGACGGGACCCAGACCAGGAGCTACCTCCACGTGTCCGAGGCAGTCGAGGCCACTCTACTAGCCTGGCGGAGGGCGGGGGAGGGCTTCGCCGTCTACAACGTCGGGAACGAAGACTGGATAACCGTCAACGACGTGGTGAGGATAGTACTGAGCGAGATGGGGCTGGAAGGGGTGAAGCTGGTCTACAAGCCCGTGGCCCACGGCGTGGGCTGGCCGGGGGACGTGAAGCGCATAGCCTTGAGAATAGACAAGTTGAAGAAGCTGGGCTTCAGCCCGTCTATGAACTCCACGGCCAGCGTTTCTGCTACCGTTAGGGCGTTGCTTGAAGAGATAGGGAGAGGGGCACCCCGCAACTAGCCGCTCGCCAGCCCCTGGACGAGTGGTCTCGAGACCTGCGAGGGCCCGCCACCACGTCCACCTACGGGGGCGGGTCGGCGGGCCACGCCGTACGCTCTACTCCGAGGGCTCCGTGCTACCAAACACAGGGCTCCCGGGGAAGCCTGTTCACGAGCCCCTGGCTGGTGGGCAGCACGACAAAAAGGCCTTTGAGAGCCTCT
>NZ_JBMFLY010000070.1:0-4085 GCF_049970955.1 Thermogladius sp.
CGTCCAGCCATGCGTGCTCACCTACCTGTACTTTACTCTGGGGTCTAGGAGGCCGTAGACTATGTCCGCGAGGAAGTTGGCCAGCAGGACGCTTATCGTTATTACTAAGAAGCCGGCCTGGAGCAGGGGGTAGTCCCTGTTTGATATCGCGTCGAAGATGAGCCTCCCGACCCCCGGCCAGTTGAACACCGTCTCGGTCAGCACGGAGCCCGTCACCGCCGTGCCGAGGCTGACGGCGGTGAGGCTCACGGTGGGGAGCATGGCGTTGGGGAGTGCGTGCCTGCTCAACACCCTCCAGCTACTCAGCCCCTTCGCGACAGCTGTCCTGATGTAGTCCTCGGAGAGGACGTCTAGTAGAGCGCCTCTGACCGTCAGTGTGAAGCTGCCGTATGAGACCAGGGTGAGCGTGGCGAGGGGTAGAGTCATGTGCGTGAACAGGTCCCCGAGGTAGGCGAGCGGGTTGTTGTGGTCGACACCGTAGTTCAGCATCCCCCCGACTGGTAGCCTCCAGTAGTTTATAGAGAGGAATATGAATATCCCGCCGAGCCAGAACGTGGGTAGGGAGTAGAGCCCCAGCGAGACGAAGGAGACGAAGGCGTCTGTCAAGCCGCCCCTCTTCCACGCCGCTACTACTCCCGTAACCACTCCCAGGAGGATCGAGAGTACCGTGGCCGGGATGACCAGTATTAGCGAGTTGATTATCCGGGGTATCAGTATCTCCATTATTGGCTTCTTGTACGCGAAGGATATCCCCCACTCGCCCCTCAGCAGGTTCCAGAGGTAGATGAAGAACTGCTCCCACAAGGGCTTGTCCAACCCGAACTTGTGGTACAGGTAGTCGATCTGCTCGGGCGTGAGCCTGGGGTCTCTGAACAGGAGCATGATGGGGTCTCCGGGGAGTAGTCTGAACAGTACGAAGTTTACGAGTGTTATGATGAAGAGGGTTAAGACGAGAGTAAAAAACTTCCTCAGAACGAAGCTCCTGTAGGCCAAAGGTGTCACCTCCTCTTCAAAGCGTAGACTGTGACTGCCACAACGACGACTACCGCCACTACTCCAACAACTAGCCACGTACTGGAGGGCTGGGCGCCGGACTGTGGCTGGCTCTGTGGTGTAGGAGTCGTGGTGCTCGTGGCTGTGGGAGCCGCTGTCCCCGTCGCTACGGGGCTACTGCTCGTGGGAGTGTAGGTAGTGGTCGACGGCGAGGAGGAGGCCAACTGGACGTTCAGGAAGGTCCTCCAGTCGCTACCGCCGAAGGGGCCGGACGGCCAGTCGTAGTCGAAGCCTGTGAAGGCCTTGCTGTGAGCCTGGACAGCCCAGACCTCGCAGAGCGGTATGTATGGGAGGTCTCTGTGGAGCATCTCCTGGAGGCTGTAGGCTATGCTCTTGAGCTCGTCGAGGCTGGTCGCGTTGTAGAGCTTCTCGAAGGTGGCGTCGTAGACGGGGTTGGCGTAGCCGGAGTCGGACACCCCCGTCAGCTTCATGTTGGACAGGAAGACGTTGAGGAACAAGACGTCGTTGGGTGCCACGAACCAGTCCCATATGTCCATGTCGTGGCCTAGGACTATGGTGTTGTTGACCTTCTTCCATATTATCGCGGACATGCTACCGGTGTCCATCGGCTGGACGTTGGCCTTAACGCCTATCTGGCCCCACCACTGCGCTATCACCTGCGCAGCCTTTATCGCCTCGGGCATGTTGCTGGGGACTAGCAGGTTGTACTCGAGCCTCACTCCGCTGGGCGACACCCTCACCCCGTCGGCCCCCAGCTTGTAGCCGGCCTGGTCTAGTATCTGGGCTGCCAGCGTGAGGTTGAAGCTGTACGGCTTCAAGTCCTTGTCCGCGAATATGTTAGTCGAGGGCATGACGGTGCCCATCGGCTCTCCAGCGCCGGGCCATCCTATCCCGCAGACGTACGAGACGTTTATTGCGTGGGCGAGCGCCAGCCTGACGTTCGGGTCTCTCAAGGTGGGGTTGCCTGTGCCGTTCGGGTCTACGTTGAAGGCCAGGTAGAAGAACATCGTAGGCGGCGACTTGAACAAGTAGAGGTTGGGGTTGTTAGCGACTGTTTTTATCAGCGTGGAAGCGATGTAGGGGCCGACCGCGTCTATCTCCCCAGCCAGCAGGGCGTTAGTAGCCGAGGTGACGTCGCTGTAGAACTTCACGATTATCCTGTCGACCTTGGGCAGCCAGCTGGGGTAGTAGAAGTTCGGGTTGGGCTCTAGGACGGCGTACTGTCCCTCCTTGAACTCCACGACCTTCAAAGGCCCGCTCCCGATAGGCGGGTTGTCGGGGTATGTTGAGGGGTCGCTCACGTTGGCCCATATGTGCTTGGGGACTATGGGTATGTTGATGGCGGCCTCGAGCATGAAGAGCGTGGGGCTCGTCACGTAGAACTCGATCGTGTAGTTGTCTATTACCTTGATGTCCTTCACCATGGCCACGTAGGGCGAGAGCGAGCTCCAGCTCTGGTTAGCCAGGTAGTAGCTGTACGCTACGTCCTCCGCAGTAACGGGGTGGCCGTCGGTGAAAGTGGCGTTGTGCACGAGGTGGAATACGACGCTGTCCCCCTTGATCTCCCAGCTCTCCGCTAAGTCGGGTACGAAGCCCGTGTAGTTCTCCGTGGGCCTCACAAGCCTACTGTAGACGTCGAGCGTTAGCCACACAGAGATCGTCGCGTAAGTGGTGAAGGGGTTGAACGTGTCGAAGCTAGTCCCTCCCCACCCGACCCTGAACACCTTGGTGGCCTGGGCCACGCTCACTTGAGTGACTGGTAGTATGGAGGCTAGCACGAGAGCCGCGACCAACACCAATACTCCGGGCCTCCTCAAGCACGCCACCCTATAGGCGTGGGTTGACTCGCGGTACAGGTATTTAAAGAGTGCTTACGATCGCGTCAAACCCTATACGTGAACGTGTAACAAATGTAACATACGGACAGATCATGCGAGGAGGGGCTTTAAGACGGCCGCGTAGAGGTGCCTGGCAGCCATCGCTACCAGGGCCACGCCTATCCCGATCAACATCAGCGTGTAGAACTGCGTGGAGATTACGAACCCGAGGAACGAGAGGAGGGTGAGCCAGGCGTAGTCTATCGAGACGTGCGAGAAGTAGTACCCCAGCTTAGCGAGCGAGCGGGCCTCGCTGAAGACCTTCACTACGGGGAGGCCGACGGTCAGCCACCAGGCTATGAAGTAAGCGTTCAAACCCGTCAACAGGAAGCCCGCTGCGAGTGCTGACAGGAGGGTCGTGGCCCCCGCAGCGTTATTGCTGGATGGGTCTAGTGCGGAATTGAACGTGAGGTAGGAGAAGTAGAGGGCGGAGGCGACAAAAGCTACGTCCAAGGCGAGCTTGACCCTCCTATCCCGTAGAGCCCCGCCCACACCTTTCGCGAGGGCCATGGTGAAGGGGAGCTCGAAGGCCATGTGCCCTGTCGCTATCATGAGACCCCCGAGAGCCCCTACGTAGGCCCCCGAGGCCACCGCGGTAAAGGAGAGCGGGCCCGGTGCAAGGGCGCCAGTCGAGCTAACCGCTACCACGCTGAGGAGGTTCTTCTTGACGCTCATGTCTAGACGCCGTTGGGGAGGGTTTTAAAGTGGTTCAGACTAATAAGCGTGTATGTACATCCCGTTTCAGTGTTGAAACAGGTAGAACACTGACCAATGGTGTGCGACCGTGGAGGAGAAGAAGGAGTCTATCACGGGTGTCGTCGAGAGGATTATTGAGAACAGCCCACTTCTCAAAGAGTGCCTGGCGTCCGGTGTCGCGAACTACTCCAGTGTGGCCAGGATGATCAAACCCGTGGTAGACGAGGAGCTGGGCTTCGACGCGTCGGTCGAGAGCATTAAAGTGGCCCTTGTCAGGCTGTCGAGGAAGATGAGCCCGCTTGACGTGTCGAGCGTCGAGAAGATCCTCGGCGAGACGAGCATCGAAGTGAAGACCAGGGTCACTGTCATTACCTACGACTCGAGCTCGACCCGAGACGTACTGCGGGTGGTCTCGGGCGTCCAGGGCGCCCGCTTCCTGTCGGTGGTCACCGGTATAACGAACGTGACGGTGATGGTTGGCGACGAGCAGGCTAGGCT
>NZ_JBMFLY010000071.1:0-3947 GCF_049970955.1 Thermogladius sp.
CGTCCTCCGCGAGGATCCTCTGGACCTGTACGTACAGCGCCTCCCTCTCGGACTGGCTCGTCTTGACCATGGCCTCCCTGAGCAGGTTGTCCACGGTCGGGTTCGCGTAGCCCGAGCCGGTCCACTTGTTAGCCGTGCTCAGCAGGAAGGGAGAGAGGAAGTCGTCGGGGTCGATGTAGTCGGGGTACCAGCCGAACAGGCTCAGCATCATCCTCCCGTTCCTAGCGTTGTCCACGTACGTAGCCCACTCGGCGCTCTTGACCTCGACCTGTATCAGGCCCGTCGCCTCGAGCTGGCTCTTGATCAAGGTGGCGACGTCCGCCTCTGTGTCCCCGTAGTGGGTCGGTGTGTACCAGAGCTCCAGCTTCAGCTTGTTCGACTCGCTGTACCCGGCCTGCCTCAGCAGCTCCCTCGCCAGCGTCAAGTTGGGGCCGGGGCCGTAGGCGTCCTTGAAGGCGTCTATGTGGCTCCACATGCCGGCCGGTACGAGGCTGTAGAGAGGCGTCATGGTGCCGAAGAACACCCTCTCGGCGATCTCGCTCCTGTTGAGGGCCGCCGCAATAGCCCTCCTGACGAGCACGTTGTCGACGGGGCTCATCTTGGTGTTGACTATTATGTACCTTATGAAGGAGCCGGGTATGCTCTCCACGACGAAGTTGGGGTTGCTACCGAGCGCGACGTAGTCCTGGGGCCTTAGGGTCCTCCAGGCGATGTCCACTTCGCCGTTCTCCAGCGCGAGCCTCAGCGATGTGGCGTCCCTGTAGAACTTGATCACGACGGTCTTGGTCTTCGGTTTCTCGCCGTAGTAGTAGGGGTTGGCCTCCAGGACTATGTACTCGTCCCTCTTGAAGTCCTTAATACAGTACGGCCCCGCCCCACCCCACGTCGCGTCGCTCACGATCTTGTCGTCGGGGTAGTTCGGGCTCACAGGGAAGTACGGGGGCGTGGCCACTAGCGCGAGGAAGTAGCTCGCCGGGGTCTTGAGCTTGAACTTGACCGTGAAGTTGTCGAGCGCGACCACGTCGTCCACGAACTCGGTGACTAGCCAGGAGGGGTCTCCCTGGATCTTCATAACCCTCTTAACGCTCCTCACCACGTCCTGGGCTGTCACCTGCCTCCCGTCGCAGAAGTACACGTTGTCCCTCAGCTTGAACACCCATTCAGACCCGTCGGCCGAGACGCTCCAATTCACCGCTATACCCGGTACCAGCTGGTCTGTGCCGGGCTTGTACTTCACGAGCCCGTCCATAATGTTGGTCAAGACCTCCCAAGTGAAGAAGTCGTAGGCGTTGGAGGGGTCGAGGTCTGTCACCTTGTCCGTGACCCCTATAACGATCTTCTCGGCGTAAGCGGGCGTTGTAGTCGTAGGCTGGGCCTGCCTGATCGCGAGGTAGTAGTACGAGGCGACGGCCACGGCGGCCACTAGGACGACGGCTACGGCGATGAATATTCCTCTACGCATCAAACCCCCACCACTTTTCCGATTAAGTAATAGTCCGTTCGAGTTAAAAGCATATTTGTGATAAACATTGGTGAACCAGATTACCGGGTGAGTAATGGCGTGGGTTTGCTTAGATATGTGGCTATAAGAGGTACGTTGATCATACCCACAATCCTTATCCTCTATACTTTGGTCTTCATAGTCCTCAGAATCCTGCCGGGCAACCCCGTACTCGCCGCCCTGGGCACGAAGAACATACCGGAGGAGCAGTTGAAGGCCATCATGGCGGAGCTGGGCCTCGACAAGCCCCTCTACATCCAGTACTTCGAGTACCTCGCCAACTTCCTGAGGGGCGACATGGGGATGTCCATGGTTGTGAGGGGTAGGCCTATAGCAAGCGACATAGCCGACAAGCTCCCAGCCACGCTGGAGCTGACCGTCTGGAGCATCCTCGTGAGCCTCGTTATCGGTGTGGGGACCGGATACCTGGTCGCTAAGCGTAGGAGCAGGTACCTAGAGGCCTTCGCGAGGGTCTTCGGCTCGGTCGTGTTCGTGGTCTTCATACCCGCGCTCGGCCTGGCCCTCCAGCTGGTCTTCTCGAGCTACCTCAAGATACTGCCGACCGGCGGGAGGATATCGAGCATCGAGGGCTTCAAGCCCATTACAGGGATCTACACACTCGACGCGCTACTCGAGTTGAACCCCCGCGCCTTCGTAGACGCCCTCTCCCACCTGGTACTGCCGTCTGTCACACTCGGCCTCGTCATCTCCGGGCCATACATCAGGCTGGCCCTAAACAACCTGGAGGCCGTCATGTCGTCTAAGATGGTAGACGCGTACAGGTCGAGGGGGATCAGGGAGGCGAAGGTCGTAAGGCACGCTTTCAAGCACGTCTTGATCCCCATAGTCACCTACACGGGTTTACAGTTCTCGCTCTTGATGGGAGGCGCTGTCTTGACCGAGACGACCTTTAACTGGCCGGGTATTGGGACATACCTCGTCGACAAGGTCATGTACAGGGACTACACGGCTATACAGGCCGTTATACTGATCTTCGCCTTCATAGTCGGCTTGACGAGCCTCATCGTGGACGTGGTCTACGCCTTGATCGACCCGAGGGTGAGGTACTAGGGTGGTGGGGTTGAGGCTCGCCCACGTATTCAGAGACGCCTACATAGCCACGGGCCTAGCAATAATAATCGTCTTCGTAGTACTCGCGCTCCTAGCCGACGTTATAGCCCCCTACTCCCCAGTCGAGTCCGTAGCAGCGCCACTCCAGCCGCCCAGCCCCGAGCACATAATGGGGACAGACAACCTAGGCCGGGACATCTTCTCGAGAGTTGTCTACGGGTCTAGGATAGTCCTGGCGATCGTCGCCCTCTCCATCGCGCTGAGCGGCTTCGTGGGTACCCTCCTAGGCCTCGTGAGCGGCTACCTCGGCGGTCTGCTCGACAGGGTGCTGTCCTTCGTCATGGACTCGATATACGCCTTCCCATCCCTCATACTCGCCATAGCCCTCTCGGTGGCCTTGGGGCCGAGCCCCGTGAACGCCGCTGTAGCGATAGCCGTCGTCTACGTGCCGACTTACTTCAGGATGATCAGGGGCCAGGTCCTCAGCGTGAAGAACGAGGGGTTCATCGAGCAGGCCCGCGTACTCGGCTTGCCCCCCTCGAGGATCGTGGTGAGGCACATACTACCCCACGTCTCGAGGACCATGATGGTGGTCTTCAGCATGAACAGCGCCGACGCCATCTTGACGGAGGCCGCACTGAGTTTCATAGGCTTGACAGTCCAGCCCCCGACCCCGGACTGGGGGTTCGACTTGTACAAGGGGAGGGGCTTCGTCCTGGACGGCAAGTGGTGGCTCATGGCCTACCCTGGCCTCTGCATAACACTCCTGGCCCTGGGCTTCGCCCTCGTGAGCGAGGGTGTCTCGAGGATAACGGGTGCGAGGTTGAGGTAGGTTGCCCGGCCACGTCCTAGAGGTCGAGGACTTGTGGGTTAAGTACTACACGCTGAGCGGGGTGGTGCACGCGGTCTCCGGCGTGTCCTTCAAGCTGAGGAGAGGCGAGATGCTGGCGGTGGTGGGCGAGAGCGGTAGCGGGAAGTCCACACTAGCGTACGCTCTGATGAACATGGTCCCGAAGCCGGGTAAGATCGTAAGGGGGCGCGTCTTACTCGGCGGCACGGACCTGTTGACCCTCACGCCAGAGGAGCTCAGGAGGGTGAGGGGGAGCAGGATATCCATAGTCTTCCAAGACCCGTTCACCACTCTCGACCCCCTCAGGAGGGTCGTCGACCAGTTCACCGAGTTCCTCATGGAGCACGGCCTCGACAAAGCCGCGGCGCTGCGTGTAGCGAGAGAGTACACCGAGGCCGTCGGACTGCCGAGGCGAGTGCTCGAGTCCTACCCGCACCAGTTGAGCGGGGGGCAGAAGCAGAGGGTGGCTATAGCGATGGCGATCAGCCTCAACCCCGAGGTGGTCATCGCGGACGAGCCCACTAC
>NZ_JBMFLY010000072.1:0-3840 GCF_049970955.1 Thermogladius sp.
CTCCGCACGAACTTTAAAGTTTATTGCGGTCTTTAAAGGTTATTGTACTCGCGTTGAAAAACACGAATCCAATCATATATTCCTAGTGGGGCCAATATGGGCAAAAAAGTTATCTTGCCCGTACTCGTAATCATCATTATCGTGTTAGGAGTAGCCTGGTTCTACATGGCGGGCAGGACGTACACGGGAGGACCGTACACGGGCCAGACTTCTCCATCGCCCATCCACTCGTCCCCGACCCCGACTACTCTCCCTCTGAGCGTTGTGCTTAACGGTGCGGGCTCTACGCTTCAGGCACCGCTAGTCCAGTACTGGGCTAGACTGTTCCAGCAGGAGACGGGTGTCCAGGTGAACTACCAGGGGGTTGGAAGCGGTGCCGGGATCAGCATGTTCCTGGCCGGAACCACCGACTTCGCGGGAAGCGACGTACCACTACCACACGACGTCTACAAGAACTATGAAGGTAGAGTCCTACAGCTCCCGATCACGGTCGGGGTGGTCGTCGTTGTTTACAACATCCCGGAGATACCTAGAGAGGTCCACCTGAACATCACGGGGTGCCTACTAGCCGAGATCCTGAGAGGCAACGTGACAAAGTGGAACGACCCTGCTATCAAGAACCTCAACCCAGCCGTCGCCGACAAGCTCCCCGATAAGGATATCGTTGTCGTATACAGGAGCGACAAAAGCGGGACAACAAATACCCTGACCACATACCTCTCGCGGTCCTGTCCCTCCCTATGGCCGAGCAACCTCGTTGGTTTGTCCATGCCGACCTTCGTAACCGAGTCCAGCAGGGCTATCGGCGCGAAGGGTAGCGACGGCCTCACTCTCGCAGTGAAAAACAACCCGTACACCATAGGCTACGTGGAGGTCCAGTACGCCCTGTCCTCGGGACTACAGTACGCCGCGCTGCAGAACAGGGAGGGCTTCTTCGTCCTGCCCACCCCTAATGGCGTATCAGCCGCCGTGGAGAGCGTAATCGACAAGCTCCCCTCAACTGTTAGAGCGGACTGGAGCCAGTCCTCGAGCGAGGTGATATACGCGCCTGGCAACAACTCCTACCCGCTGGTCACCTTCACCTACCAGTTGTTCTGGGCGTCGTACCCCGACAAGAGCAAGCAGGAGGCCGTCAACATGTGGATACGCTTCATACTCACGAAGGGGCAGGAGAACACGATCGAGGGGTTCTACCCGCTCCCCCAGAGACTTGTTAGCGAGCTGTTGACCAGCCTCACACAGGGTGCCTAAGATGAGGGCAAGGGTTTTTTCAGCAGACAAGTTCGTCTACCTGGTGGGCTTGAACCTGGCGATCCTCGTCGTGTTGTTCGCCCTGGTCGTGTACGTCTTGGCCGTTAAGTCGGCCCCGTCCATCCTCACGCTCGGGGCGGGCCTGTTAGGCTCCGTCTGGAACACAGACGAGGGTGAGTACGGGCTCCTCGCACCCCTCCTGGGCTCTGTCCTCGTGACCGTCTACTCGATGCCCCTAATCATTGTTTTTTCCATACCCTTAGTGGTTTTAGCAGAGGAGTACTTGAGGGGTTTAGCCGGCAAACTAGTTAACCTCGTGATCGACCTGTCCGCGGGCCTTCCCACGGTGATCTACGCGTACATAGGCCTTGCTTTCATGTCCAACGTACTGAAGGACTGGTTAGAGAGGCCCCTACACGAGTTGCTCGGCTTTTTGCCTCTATTCGCCTGTAGGCCCCTGACTGGCCAGAACCTCATGACGGCCACTGTGATCCTCTCGATCTCCGCTGTACCCTACATGGCCGCACTGGTCAGGGAGTCTCTTAGAATGATACCGAAGTCCTACGTGGAGGCGTCCTACAGCATAGGGCTCTACAAGGAGGAGGTCATACTGATGAAGCTCTCGATGGTAAGGCCGGCAATAGTCTCAGCCCTACTACTATCGTCCAGCAGGGTCCTGACCGAGACCACTATAGTCTCACTAGTCGCGGGCAACCAGTACGTGATAACCCCCTGCGCACTCTCGCCGGTGTCGACCATTCCCTCTCTCATAGTGAACAACTTCGGCTACTCCGTCATGTACCCCCTCCTCGACAGCGTGTTGTTCGCCTCGTCCCTGATACTCTTCGTTCTATCCCTGTCGTTGAACGCGGCTGGTCTCTACCTCAACAAAAGGTTCAGGGTGGTGGTAAGTGAGTAGGCGGCGGTCTCTCAAGGTCGCACTCGTCAGGGTCTCATTGTTGACCTCCGCGCTCGTGTCCCTGACCCTGATACTCGTAGTACATATCGTAGTGGTTGTGTACGGGCTCCCCCTTGCACTACTGAACGGGCTGAGCCTGCTGTACGCTACTCCACCCCTCCCCAACCAAGACGCCCCGGTTGGTGGTGTGGGCCCCAGCCTAGTAGGGACTCTCGTGTCGTCGGGTATCGCCGTCGCCTTGGCGACCCCCGTGGCCCTCGTTGCCGCGTTCACTATGGTCGAGTACAGGGGGAGGTGGTTCGTCGACTTCCTGAGGGTAGTCTTCACGAGCCTGTACGGGCTACCGACGATCACGATTTCCGTCATAGTGTACAGCCTACTCGTCATACCCATGAGGACGCAGAGCCTCTTGGCCGGCTCCATATCGCTGGCTCTAGTGGCGCTACCGGTAGAGATATCGTACCTAGAGGGCGTCTTTTCGAGCATCCCCCAGACTTACCGCGAAGCCGGCTACGCGATCGGGCTCACGAGGTGGTTGGTACTGAGGAAAGTACTGATTGGAATAGGAAAGTCGGGGGTGGCATCAACTGTGGCACTGACCCTGGCGAGGGTGATGGGGGAGACGGCGCCGCTCCTCTTCACGATCGGCAACGCCATTAACACCTACCCCTCTTCGCTCTACAGCCTACTCCAGCCGTCGTCCACTATCACGACGCTCATCTTCACCCTCTCGAGCTCCCCATTCCCCTCCCAGTTCCAGTTCGCGTGGGCCGCGTCGCTAGTCCTCTACGTCGTGTACACTGCTCTATTCGCGCTGTCTCGAATGGTGAGGGGTGTGGAGCTGTGAGGTGCCATATCCGGGCTGTGGACTTCCACTTGTGGATAAACGACGTGGAGATCCTCAAAGGAGTCGAGTTCTGCGCGCCCAAGAACTCGATCTCGGTCATAGTCGGACCGAGCGGCTCGGGTAAATCGACTTTCCTTAAGAGCATAAACAGGATAATCGAGCTCAATGCCAACGTGAGGAGGAGTGGAGACATACTCTTGAACGGTGGGAGCCTCTTCGACATGGACCCCGTAGACGTGAGGAGGCGAGTAGCCATGGTGTTCCAGGTACCCAACCCGTTCCCCCACCTGACGATCTTCGAGAACGTGGCGCTCCCAGCCAAGGTCAACGGTGTGGCCAAGGACAGGGGTTCCTTGAGGGAGCTGGTTAAGTGGGCCCTTGAGAAAGCCATGTTGTGGGATGAGGTGAAGGACAAACTGGATAAGCACCCCCACGTGTTGAGCGGGGGCCAGAAGCAGAGGCTGTGTATAGCTAGGGCTCTTGCGATGAGGCCAGAGGTGCTACTTCTAGACGAGCCCACGGCGAACATCGACGTGATAAACGCGAAGAAGATCGAGGAGACCCTCAGAGAACTGAAGAACGAGATGACGATCGTCATGGTGACGCACAACCCGAACCAGGCCCTCAGGATCGGTGACTACGTAAACGTCATGTTCGACGGCAAGATAATCGAGAGCGGGCCCGTGAGCGACATCGTCTTGAAGACCAGGAACGAGCTCGCCATAAAGCTCTTGAGCGAGGGGTGGTGACGCGGTGGAGGCTAGTAAGACTGTAACAAAGATCGTCGAGTCGATCTCCGAGGAGACCTTTAAGTCCCTCGACA